>DATNKB010000239.1:0-20309 GCA_035603595.1 Candidatus Dormiibacterota bacterium | reverse complement strand
GCGATGGCGATCAGCTCCCTGTACTTCTTGGGGATTTTTCCGTTCTCGCTGCCGACAATATTGTTGAGCCCGAGCCATGCCTTGAAGTCCGCCGGTGCGAGCTTCCCCATTTCCTTGAGAAAATGAAGGTCTCCGGCATCGTGATAATGTTCGCTCACTGGAAGTTCCTCCCGGCTAGAGTCAGATGCCTGTTTTTGAATTTCGATTACCAATATTTATCGCTGTGAACTGCCGCAGCGGGCACAGATGGTTGCAGGAATCGGCAGCCAAACAACCGTTTGCATAGCTTTTCGCATCTTGCTACCGTCATGCTTGGGTCATGAAATTGCATACTACAACCGGCAGGCAGCGATCGACGGCGCGGGAAGTGAACCTCCGCCGGGTATCCATCGCTTGCGGGCCGATGTCTAATAGCAACATTACCCAATTCAGAAATTCGGTTAACTCCAGCAGAATGAGGGTTTACGTAATTTCTAACCGCTACAAAACGGGCATTCCCACGAAACGCGCCTCACCGGCCAGCCTGGCGAATGACATGGAAGTTCGCTCGTTTGCTTCTGGATTTACGTCCGCGTATCATCAAGCTTCCATGCTCATGCTTTTTAGAAGGTTGTGGATGGCGGCCCTCGCTGTCCTATTTGTCTGCTCGCTTCCTCTTTACGCCGGAGATTCTCCTGAAATCATGCCCCTCAGCCAGATTCACCCGGGCATGAAAGGCGTTGCTTACACGATTTTCGAGGGCGACCAGATCGAAAAAATGGATCTCGTGGTACTTGGGACGCTTCGCAATGCGCTCGGTCCGAAACAAGACGTGATTCTGGTGAAGTTGGTCGGTGAAAAAGTCGAGCGTACCGGTGTCGTCGCCGGAATGAGCGGAAGCCCGGTCTACTTCGACGGAAAGCTGGCCGGAGCGCTCTCGCTGAAGCTCGGCATCTTTACGAAGGAAGCGATCGGCGGCGTGACTCCGATCGAAAATATGCTGGACGTGGAAAAAGCTGCGGCCACTCCCGCCAGCCCGATGCCTGGCGCGACACCTGCGAATCCAGCATCAACCGTCGACACTCGAATTCCGCTGCCGGAAAACTATGCTCATCAGACCGGCGCTGGGGGCGGGCAATTTCTCGTGCCGATTGAAACTCCGCTGATTTCAACCGGCCTTTATCCTGAAACCCTCGCGCAATTCGGAAAACAGCTTTCTGCCTGGGGCATGACGGCGATGGCCGGCGGCACTGCTGCTCCGTCGCCCGAAGATGCCAACCTGAAACCAGGCGACATGGTTGGCATGGAACTCGTTCGCGGCGATCTTTCGATCGCTCCCGGCTGCACGGTAACCCTGGTCGAAGCCGACCGGATTTTCGCCTGTGGGCACCCGATTTTCGGGTTTGGCGCCGTGGCCATGCCGCTCACTCGCGGACATGTGATTCTCACGCTTGCGTCATCGATGGCTTCGACGAAAGTCATGTCTACCGGAGGGTTGATCGGCACGCTGACGCAGGATCGCCTCACCGCTGTGATGGGCAAGCTTGGCCCCGGTCCGCCTATGATTCCGATGGACGTGGAGCTCGCTACTCCCTCGGGCGAAAAGAATTTCCATTTCGAAGTGATCGAAAGCCCGCAATTGACGCCGCTCCTCGTGGCTATGGCCACCTTCAACGGGATCGTTTCCAGCCCCGCGTACAGCGAGGGCTCCACACTTTCGCTCGAAGGTTCGATCGACATCAAAGGACACACGCCGGTGCGGCTTGAAGACCTCTTCGCTCCTACGGACGCACCGGTCCCGACTGGATTCTTCGTTGCCACTTCCGTGCAGGGCGCTTTCGCCCGAGTCTACTCGAACCCGTATGAGCTGCCGCATTTGTCGCACATTCAGATTCGCGTCACCACGATGCCGGAGCGCCGCGTCGCAACAATCGACAACGCCTGGATCGAAAAGAGCGAAGTACGGCCCGGCGAAACTGTTGCTGTGAAAGTGCAGCTTCGGCCTTATCGCGGCGCTCCATTCATCAAGGAAATTCCAGTCACAATTCCGGCGCAAGCGGCGCACGGCACTTTGCAACTGGTTGTGAGCGATGCCGATACCCTCAATCGCAACGTGCAGATGCTCGCCGGCAACTCGCAGACGCAGCTTCCCGGTCTCGAAGAACTGATCAATCTGATCAATCGTGAACGCCAGAACGACCGGCTATACGCCACACTATTCCAGTCAACGCCCACGCTTCTCGTCGAAGACAAGGAAATGCCCAACGCGCCATCTTCCGCCATCAACGTGCTCGACCAGCGCCAGAGTTTCGGCGGCGCTCGGTTGCTCGGTCAATCGAAAGCCGGCGAATGGTCCGTCGAGATGCATCAAGTGATCGCCGGTGAGCGCTCGCTGACGATCACGGTCAAGTGATTTCCGGGGCAAAAGGAGATGTTGTTTTGAAGATACGGCGAACGATTCTGGTGTGCGTGCTGGCTGCTGCGCTGAACACTATCGCCCCGATTCCTGCGCGAGCCGAGCACACGCGCACCTGGCGTCAATCCGACTCAAGCGAATTCGAGAAAGGTACCGCGAAAGGCGTCGCGATTCGCAGCGACGGAAAGCTGATGCCGGCGCCGCGCTTCGCCTCGTTCTCCGATCCGAATCTTGCTTATCTCTGGACGCTCCGCCTTGATTCCAAAGGCCGCCTGTATGCGGCAGGCGGCTCCGACGCGAAGGTACTTCGCTTCGACGACGCAGGAAAACCGGCCACAGTTTTCGAATCTCCTGAGCTTGCAGCGCAAGCCATCGTTTTCGATTCCCACGACAATCTCTACGTTGGCACTTCGCCCGACGGCAAAGTGTACAAAGTGACTCCCGACGGCCAGAAGAGCGTCTTCTTCGAGCCAAAAACAAAATACATCTGGGCGCTTGCGATCGATTCGAACGGCTCGCTGTTTGTCGCCACAGGCGATTCCGGGCAGATCTTCGTCGTCGGACCTGACGGTAAAGGCAAACTTTTTTATCAGAGTGACGAGCGTCACGCTCGCTCCCTGGCGATTGATGCAAAGGGCAATCTGCTCGTGGGCACCGATCCCAATGGCCTTATCTTGCGCATCGAAATCGCTCACAAGGGCGGTGCGGCTTTGCCCGATGCGGGCGCTTCGTTCGTGCTCTGCGAAACCAGTAAGAAGGAAGTCACCGCGCTTTTGACGGATGCGGCCGGAAATCTTTACGCGAGCGCCATCGGCGAAAAAAATCGTCCGCCAACTCCCAGCGTTCCAGCCGTGATCCTGCCGCAGCCTGCGCAGCCACCGCAAATCGCCACTTCGCAGCAATCCGGCATCTCCATCGCTCAGATTCAAGCGCAAACACAGGCTCAAGCGCCATTTTCGTTTTTTCCATCCACATCCGGCGGCTCGGAAGTCATAAAAATTGGTTCCGACGGTTCGCCAGAGTCTCTTTGGACCTCGCGCGAGGAACTCGCTTTTTCGATGGCCCTTTCGCCGGCGGAAAAAATTCTGTTAGGCACCGGAAATAAAGGCGCGATCATCGAGTTGGACGGCCAGAACATATATTCCACGGTAGCTAAGACCGCGTCGGCGCAAGTGACCAGCCTCATCGCCGGAGCCGGCGGCAAGATTTTTGTGGCAACCGCCAATCCCGGGAAGATATTCACGATGGGTCCCGGATTTGAATCCGATGGCAGCTTTGAATCTGACACTTTCGACGCCAAGATTTTCTCCCACTGGGGTCGGCTCACCTGGTGGGGCGACAACGGCGCCACCGCCGGCAAAGTCGCCTTCTACGTGCGCTCGGGAAATACCTCCAGCCCCGAAAAAAACTGGAGCGCATGGTCAGGCCCTTACAAGAATGCCTCCGGCGAAACGATCAGCTGCCCGCCCGCGCGCTTTGCCCAGTGGAAGGCCGTATTTCTCGACACCGATCACGGCGGTGCTCCGAATGTTTCCTGGGTGAGTCTCGCGTATCAGCCCAAGAACGTAGCGCCCGTGATTGACGACGTTGTCATTCAGGACCCCGGTGTTCGCGTTCAGGGATTTGCGCAGCAGATCTCCGGTCCTGGAAATCCGATTCCCGCTCAAGTAAAGATGCCGCAACGCCAGGGCGCAGTAAATTTCGCTTCTCCTCCTCAGCTGGCGCAGAAGATCGATGTGCCGCCGCAAGGATTTCAGGATAAGGGCTATCAAAGCGCTATCTGGACCGCGCACGACGACAACGACGACGATCTGATTTTCTCGGTGTATTACCGCGGCGAAGGCGAGCAGAACTGGCGCCTGCTGAAGGATAAAATCACGCAGCACTTTTATTCCTGGGACACGACGACGATGCCGGACGGCGCTTACTACTTAAAGATTGTCGGCTCGGATTCGCCGTCAAATCCGCCGGACCAGGCGCTCTCCAATGAACGCGAAGCCGACCGTTTCGAGATCGCAAACACTCCGCCGCGCATCGAAAATCTTCACGCGCAATCGAATTCGCCCACGGCCACGGTGACCTTCGAAGCTGTCGGTTCATCTGCGGCGATCGAACACGCACAGTACAGCGTGGACGCAGGTGATTGGCTGGTAGTGTTTCCCACCGGACTTCTTTCAGACTCGCCGAAGGAAACTTACAAGATTCAACTCGGCGGTCTTGCACCAGGCGAGCACACCGTTGCGGTGCAAGTCTCGGATCGCTTCGCCAACACCACCGCCGCAAAAATCACATTCTCAGCAAGCGGCCACGCAAGCAAATAGCCTGCAAGCGAGACTAGTTGTCCCAGTTGCGAAAGCGCTGGAGCGGTTCGAACTGCTCCACGCACGCACCCACTCCTGTCCATCCGCGCTCGTCCGCGTACTGTTCGACGTGCACGACGCGCGCACTGCATCGCACCGGCTCCGGACTTCGCCCCGTCAGTTCACGCGGCAGCGTGAAATAAAGCTCCATCGCCTGTCCGATTTTCACTTTCTGCGCGGTCTTGAAATAGATTCCGCGCTCGGACAGATTCACCGTCTCGCCTTCCTGCATGTCGATCACGCGGGCAGGTCTCGACGTCGCGACAGCGCTGCTCATCTGACTGCTCGCGGTGGCAACGCTAGATGCGGCGTGGCTAATTGTGACCGCGTTTCTCGATACCGTCGAGCCCGCTGCTACGGACAAGGATTCGCTTACGAGCGGGCGAATGCGGATGGGAATCGAGAAAATCTTTCGGGGTGCGATACGACGTTCGCTGCTGGACATAGTGCCTCCTGGGCGCGGCATTTTAGAAATGTCAGTGGAAATTCTTCCAGAAGGGGTTCGCCGAGAATCGCACTGCGCTAGAAAGCAGTCAAGGATTTTAATGTTTTTCGCGCATGAAAATTGCGCGACGAGCAAACGCAAGCCGTTTTGCATCCAACGAGATGTGCCATAATGCACATGTCTGTACCATGACGACACAAACTCAAATCCTCGTTCCCGATATCGAAGCGATCCGCGCTGCGCACCGCCGAATCTCGCCCCGAATCCACCGCACGCCTGTCCTGACGTCTGCATCGCTCAATGAGATCGCCGGAGCGAGCCTCTATTTCAAGTGTGAGAATCTCCAAAAAACGGGCTCGTTCAAAATACGCGGCGCGACAAATGCAGTCTTTTCGCTCACCGATCAAGAAGCTCGCAACGGTGTCGTCGCGCCCTCGTCGGGCAATCATGCGGCTGCGCTGTCGCTGGCGGCGCGCTGGCGCGGAATCCCGGCGTTCATCATCATGCCGTCGAACGCGCCCGCCACAAAAAAGTGCGCTGTCGAAAGCTACGGCGGCCAAATCACTGAATGCGAGCCTACGCTCGCGTCGCGCGAAGCGACCGCGGCCCGTGTCATCAAGGAAACCGGTGCGCATCTCGTGCATCCCTACAACGACGTACGCGTGATGGCCGGGCAAGGAACCGCCGCGCTCGAGTTGCTGGAGGAAATCCCCGATCTCGACGTGATCTGCACGCCAGTCAGCGGCGGAGGCCTGCTGAGCGGCACCGCGATCGCAGCCAAGAGCGTGCGCCCCGAAATTCGCGTCGCGGCAGGTGAACCGAGCAACGCCGATGACGCGTACCGTTCGCTCGCATCGGGGCGAATCGAAGCCGGCTCGCCCAACGAGACGATTGCCGATGGCTTGCGCGCGGTGCTCAGTCCACTCACTTTTTCGGTGCTTCGCGAGCGCGTGGACCAGATCTGCCCGCTGACAGAGGAAGAAATTATTTCAGCGATGCTTCTGCTATGGGAACGGATGAAACTGGTGGTGGAGCCTTCTGGCGCCGTAGCGGCCGGCCCAGCGCTTTTCCGCAAGTTGGGTGCGGGAGGCAAGAAGGTGGGAATTATTCTTTCCGGCGGGAATCTCGATCTAACGAAACTGCCTTTCTCTTCCTAGCCGCGATCCCTGGTAGTGTGTCTCCTATCGCATTCCGCGCGGACAAAACGCAGCACTAAAAATCATCCGGCGGGCGCCAATCGGCGGGCGGAAATGCAATCCCCCAGAAGTTCGGTTCCGTTGCGTCAAATTCCAGCGGCGTGTGAAATCCTTCCGGCATTTCTCGCGGCACGCGCGCTACTTTGCATGCCACCTGCTTTTTTGTGAGCGCGTGCTCGAGAACCAGCTGAGTATCGAGCGCGAGGCTGCGTGGCATTGCGATGAGCGCTCCGTGGTCATTCACGCTCAGCGTGGTGACTTCAAACGTGGAATGCTTGCTGCCTAGCGCAACATGGACATTCACGCGCACTCGCAGAAGCACCCGCTGGCTGCGTCGCCGCTCTTCGCCAGCCACCGCCAGCCGCACTCCTGCCGCGCCCTGCGCTGGTGCGATCACTGCCGGACTTGGCTTAGGTGGTGCCCCGCCGGGCTTGACGGGCGCCCCAACAGTTTTCGCCTGCGGCGTTCCTGGCTTTCCAGGCGCTAATTTCAGATTGTCAATTTTCAAAGCTCAACACCCCAGAACTCTAAATCGGCCGAAACGAACTCTACCCCCAGATCCCAACCGTCCGGCCGTTGCATTCCCTTCCAAACCACCACTGCTTCCGATCTTTGTCGCGTGGCGAGATTCGTCACCCGAATTCTCTGCTGCAAGTCGAGTTCCTTTGGGCTCACCAACAGGCAGCCATAGGAATTCACAACTCGCGTGTAGCTTGTTTCAAAATGGAGCGTTCCGCCTCCCCCGTTCCATTCCACCGTGATCGGCACACGCGAATTCATGCGCGGTCCGCGTCGTTTGCGCCGGCTTCTGATATCTCGCGGTAGATCGAGTAGCGACATCCTGAAGTACTCCCCGTGGAATTGATATGAAACACGGGGCGAAATCCCGCATTCCGAATCGTTTTGAATTCGAAAACGTATCGTAAAGGGCGAATCTGGCGGGGTCAATGGTACGCAACGACAGGCGAAACTGTACCGAAGGACGAGCGAAGTACAGCTCTTGAATTTCCGAATGAGTATGCGAGACAGATTCGCATCTATCGAGGAATTTCACGCGTAGGGCGGCGAACCGAGCGTTTTACTTCCCGTTTTTGCGCAAATTCCCGAACTGGCTCAACAGAATCTAACCAGCGTCACCCAGCTGCGGCCTGATCCAGATACCAAACCACACCTCGAGCGGGGCGAATCCTACCTGCCGGATACTTGCTCTGCACGTCTTGAGGTTCGCTTCGAAGCGCCGTGAGAATTTCGCGTTTGTCTTCTCCGGCGACCAGAAAAAATGTGTTCAGTCCCTCATTCAAGACGACAGGAGTGAGAGTGAGCCGCTGCGGAGGCTCAGCAGGCGCCGTAACGGCTACCACCCAGCGCTGCTTCTCGTCGAGGGCCGGCGAACCAGGAAATAAAGAAGCCGTATGTCCCTCGACGCCCAAGCCGAGCAGTTGGACATCGAGCGCCGGAGGGCCCTCACCGAAGAATTTACGCAGCTCTACCTCATAGGCCTCGGCCGCCTTTTCCGGCGAGGGAAAATTCGTCAGCATCGGATGTACGTTTTCCTTCGGAATCGGCACATGATCGACCAGTGTTTGCCGCGCCATACGATAATTGCTGAGAAGATCGTCCTCGGGCACGAACCGCTCGTCGCCGAAAAACAGATGCACGCGATCCCAGGGGGTCTGCGTTTTGTATTTTTCCGCCCAGAGCGCGTAAAGCTTTGCCGGCGTGTGGCCGCCTGACAGAGCGATTGAAAAGCGGTTCCGTTTGGAGACGGCGTCATTCACGATGCGCAGAATCGCATCGAGAGCCGCTTCGCTCATTTCTGCGATGGTCGGGAAGATTCGGCTTTCGAAAAACATCGCTTATTTTGTACTCGCGGTCTTCACCGCATGCCCGCCAAACTCGTGGCGCATCATTGCGAGCAGCTTATTGGCGAACGGCTCGGGATCCTGAGACCGGAAACGCATGTCGAGCGCGCCGGAAATCACGGGCACGGGAACGCCCAACTCCACGCCTTCGATTACGGTCCAGCGGCCCTCGCCCGAATCGGTAACGTACCCTTCAATTCCACTGAGCGTGGGGTTCTTCGACAGAGCGTCCACCGTGAGATCCAGCAGCCAGGAACGAATTACGCTGCCGAATTGCCAGATTTTGCCTATCTGCAAAAGATCCAGCGAAAATTCTTTCTTGTGACGCAGCAAGTCCAGCCCTTCAGCATAGGCTTGCATGATTCCGTACTCGATTCCGTTGTGAACCATTTTCACGAAGTGCCCCGAGCCGGCAGGCCCCACGCGACCCCATCCCTTATCGGGACCAGGCGCGAGCGTCTCAAAGATCGGTGAGAGACGTTTCACCACGTCTGCATCGCCTCCAACCATCATGCTGTAGCCTTCGGTGATTCCCCACACGCCGCCGCTTGTGCCGCAATCCACGAAATTTATTTTCTTTGGCGCGAGAGCGGCCGCACGGCGCACGGAATCTTTGTAGTACGAATTGCCGCCGTCGATGATCGTGTCACCAGGAGCGAGATGCGGCACGAGTGCGGCGATGGTTTGATCGACTGGATCGCCTGCCGGCACCATTAACCAAATCGCGCGCGGAGGTTTTAGTTGCGAAACAATATTGTCGAGCGAATTTGCGCTGACCGCCCCCTTTTCGGCGAGCTTTTGAACCACCGCCGGATCGCGGTCGAAACCAATCACGCGGTGGCCACCGCGAATCAAACGCTCCGTCATGAATCCGCCCATCTTTCCCAAACCAACCATTCCGAGTTCCATCGCAAATCCTCCTGGCTAATTTTTGTCGGCCGTAACGCCGAGCTTCGCAAGATCTGCTTTCAGTTGATCGAGATTCTTTACCTGAATCGTTTGCAAACCCAGTTCGCGGGCGCATTCGAGGTTTAGCTCCCGGTCATCAATCATCACGCACGCGGAGGGCTGCCGCTGCATGATTTCCATCACACGCCGGTAAATTTGAATATCCGGCTTGCGAACGCCGAGGTAACACGAACTGAAAAATACTTCGAAATAATCTTTCAACTTAAATTGCTTGATACGGTATTCGTTGATTTCTCGCGACTCATTATTGAGCGCGGCCATGATGTATTTGCGGGTGGCCGCAATCTTCCCGCAAAATTCAAGCGCCTCCGGAAATGGTTGCGATTGCGAGAACATGAAGCCCTTGAAGTCTTCGGGCTTGTAGTCCCTCGGCCGGTAGAACACGGTGCGCTGTACGTATTGATCGAGAGTTGCCTGCCCGATCTCAAAGGCGTTGAGCATCAGTTCGTGGCGATCGGAGAAATCGTCCCAGTCGAGATGAAATTTCTCGGCCGCTCTTTTTCGCGCTTCGCGGTCCCAACCGTTCGTGAGAATCACGCCGCCATTGTCCCAGAACAGCGCCTCTATCTTAGCCATGCTGCCTCATCCACGTGGTTGTCCGCCCGTCTCTCAATTCTTCGCACCCCGGCGGGAGGGCCCGGCAGCCCCAACGCCACGGCCTCCATTATCCTTGTCCCACGGCGATTGCTAAAGAACAAAAGGATGTCGCGGCCGTCGCCGGGGATATGATGAACTAGGCGGCCGTGCCGGAACGTTACAACGCGAAGAAATTCGAAGTATTCACGATCGGGCACTCCACAAGGCCGATCGAGCAATTCATTGAGATCTTGAAGGCGCACGGCGTCAAACGAGTGATTGACGTTCGCACGATTCCGCGCTCGCGGCACAATCCCCAATTCAATCGCGAGTCGCTTGCCAAATCATTGGGCTGTTCAGGAATCGGATACACGCACCTCAAGAAACTCGGCGGCCTGCGTCATCCCGCCAAAGACTCCACCAACCTCGGCTGGCGCAATTCGGGATTCCGCGGATTTGCGGATTATATGCAGACTCCCGAATTTGAAGCCGCGCTCGCCCGCGCCACTAAGCTCGCAAAAACGAAACCGTGCGCGTTGATGTGCGCAGAAGCAGTCCCGTGGCGGTGCCATCGTTCACTTATCGCCGACGCGCTTACGGTACGAAAAATTCCCGTCAAGCACATCGTCAGCCCCACGCGCGCACAGCCTCACAAAATCACCCCGTTTGCGCTCATTCGCGGCACCCGGATTACTTATCCCGATGAGACGGTACGACGCTCTCGATAACAGATTGCTCTGCGCGACCCCGAGCCCCGACGAAATGAGACACGTGCTAAACGCTTCCTTCGACGCGATCCTCGTGCCACGGCCCGGAACCGGCGAAACTGGCCGAGGCCGGAGTTTATTCTTTCCTCTGCGAATCGCGTAAAAGATATCGCTGAATTTTTCCGGTGACCGTCTTAGGAAGCTCCGCGACAAAGTGAAACTCGCGCGGGCATTTGTAGTGCACCAGCCTCGCGCGCACAGACTCCTGAATAGCGTGCGCAATATCTGGATCCGGCTGCATCCCCGCCGTGAGTACAACATAAGCGACCGGCTTGACGAGCCCAGCACCATCCGCCACGCCAACAACGGCTGCCTCCGCGATGCGCTCGTCACCGAGAAGCGCATTTTCCACCTCGATCGGCGACACCCACATTCCCGACACCTTCATCATGTCGTCGCTTCGCCCGCTGTAATGATAGTAACCGTCCGCGTCCCGAAAGAATTTATCGCCGGTCGCCACCCAGCCATCCATTGCCTTCACTCTCGCCGTATACTCTGCCTTCTCCCAGTATTCGGCGAACGCACTCTCGCCGCTCACGAACAAATTCCCGATTTCGCCAGCTCCGCACGCCTGGCCGCCGTCGTCCGCGATTCGCACCTCGTAATTTGGAAGAGGCGTTCCGCACGTCCCAGCCCGCGCGCCTCCCGGCCGATTCGAAATAAAAATGTGCAACATCTCCGTGGAACCAATCCCATCGAGAATCTCAATGCCAAATCGCTCGCGAAATTGTGCGAATACCTTCGCAGGCAAAGGCTCGCCCGCGGAAACCGCCAGCCGCACCGACGACAAATCGACAGCCAACCCGCGATTAAATTCCTGCAATAGCGCTGCATAGAACGTCGGCACCCCAAAGAAAATCGTCGGCCGATGCCGCGCGATAAGTTCCGCGACCCTCTCGATACGCGTCTTCTCCGGATTCAGCACCACGCTGGCGCCAGCAGACAACGGAAAATACATCCCATTACCAAGCCCGTAAGCGAAAAACAGTTTCGAAACGGAAAAGAATCGATCATCCGCCCGAATCCCAAGCACGCCTCCCGCATAACTTCGCGTCGCAACGAGCATGTCCTTCTGCTGATGCACCGCAGCTTTCGGCCGTCCTCCGCTCCCCGAGGTGTACAAGAGAAAAGCTGGATCACTTGCCGCCGTCGCACACGTCAAGAGTTCATCGGAAGCCGACGCGATCCACTTCGCCCACGCCAGCGGCGCACCTCCATCACCCGAGCTCTCCCCCGCGACAATAACCCTCACCTTGCTCGCTGCAGCCGCAACCGCCGACGAAAATTCGTCCAGCGCCGATTCATCAACAATCGCTATCGAAGCGCCAGAATCCGAAATATAAAACGAATAGTCGCCAGCGCGTGCGAAGGAATTAACCGGAACCGGAATCGCACCAATCTTCGCAGCCCCAAAAAAAGCCGCGACAAATTCCGCCGAATCGCGCAACACAATCAGCACACGATCCCCACGTGCGCATCCACCAGCCGCGAGCCCATTCCCTACACGATTCGCCAGCTCGCGAAGCTCCCCGTAGCAAACCGCCCGCGGCTCGCCAAGAATCGCGATTCGTTCCGGATGCGCATCCGCCGGACGGTCGAGAAACCACTCCGCAATATTGAATCGGGGCGAAATCTCATGCGCCATGAAAGTCATCTGCAAAAATCAATGCGTGCTCCTGATCGCATCTCGCGCCCAAGCTATTGCTCCTTCCCGCTCACCTTCGCAGCCACCTTCACCGGCACACTGTACACACGTGCCGGCATCCACGGATGCACCGGCACGCCTCCCGCGATGCGCGACTGAATTTCGCCGCCGAAGAAAATGTAAGGCTGCGCCGGTTCCAGCGCGCTCGCTTCATCAAGCCGCTTTCGCAAATCAGTAGGAATTGCGAAATCGATCGCCACCAAATTGTCATCCAGCTGCGTCACCTTCGTCGCGCCCACGATCGTCGACGTAATTCCCGGCTGCGTCGCGACCCAGTTCAACGCCACCTGCGCCGTCGGCTTGCCCATCTGCTTCGCCACCTCCATCAGCGCATCGTGCACGCGCCAGTTACGCTCAGAGAACCGATTAAAAGGACTGCCGCCAGGCGTCGTCAGCCGCCCCTGCCCCTCTCCTTTATGACCGCTCGCCTCGCGTTTATATTTTCCGCTCAAAAATCCACCCGCCAGCGGACTCCACGGACAAATCGCGAGGCCAAGTTCTTGCGCCGCCGGCACATGTTCGCGCTCGATCGTTCGCTCCACGAGTGAATATTCCAATTGCAGCGCGATCAGCGGTTCCGTCGGCTCGCATTCAGCGAGCGTTTGGGCACGCGCCACATACCACGCCGGCGTGTCCGAGAATCCGTAATGCCGGATTTTCCCCGCCCGCACCAGATCATTCATCGTCGAGATCACTTCTTCCACCGGCGTCACCGTGTCCCATGCATGCAGCCAGTAAAGATCAACGTAATCCGTTTTCAGCCGGCGCAACGAGCCCTCCAGCGCCCGATAAATATTTTTGCGCCCGTTTCCACCTGCATTCGGATTCCCCGGATCGGTGTTAAATGTAAACTTGGTCGCCAGCACCACGCGATCGCGCAGTTGGCGGTCGGCGATAAATTTCCCGGTCAAATCCTCGCTCTTCCCTGCCGTGTAGCCGTCCGCCGTATCCACAAAGTTTCCGCCGAGTTCGATATAGCGATCGAAAATCGCCCGCGAAACATTCTCATCAACACCAAATCGCCATTCGGTGCCAAACGTCATCGCGCCCAGGCACAGCGGGCTCACCCGCAGGCCCGAGCGGCCGAGCGTTACATATTCGTACAAACTCATGAGCGTCCCTCCAATAATTCCGGGCAGCAATAATTCGAAGACAGCGCCAGTTTAACTGATTTATCCTAAACTATGGTTTGCGAGATAAACGACCGGCGACAACCCTCGAAAGGAAAAAGATGCCGAATATAACGACTGACAAACATACGTTGGCGGTAGCCGACGGCAGTTCGATGCAAGCATTCGTGGCGCGCCCGGAAGAAAAAGGCTCGTTCCCCGGTATGCTTGTCTTCCAGGAAGCCTTCGGCGTCAACGCCCATATTCGCGACGTCACTCAACGAATCGCTCGGGAAGGTTACGTCGCCATCGCCCCGGAACTTTTTCATCGCTCGGCCGCGCCAGGTCTTGAAGTGCGTTACGACGATTTTCCGTCAGCGATGCCCCACATGAAGGCGCTCACCGAGCAGGGACTCTCCGACGATGTCCGCGCGACCTACGAATGGCTGCGCGATTCCACCCATGTAGTGCCGGATCGCATCGGCAGCATCGGATTCTGCATGGGAGGCCGCGTTTCGTTTCTTGCGAACGCCACTATCGAGCTGCGTGCAGCAATTTCGTTTTACGGCGGCGGGATCGCTCCCGCTCTGCTTCCTCACGCGGCGAATCTTCACGCTCCGATGGTTTTCTTCTGGGGCGGACTCGACAAACACATCCCGCAGGACCAAATCCGCTCCGTGATCGATGCAGTGAAAGCTGCGGGCAAGCCCTACATCAATGTTGAAATTTCCGACGCCGACCACGGATTCTTCTGCGATGCTCGCCCCTCCTACAATCCAGTCGCGGCGAAAGAAGCGTGGAGCCTGGTGGTGAGTTTTCTCGAAGCGCACGTGAAGAGGTCGGAGGAACGCACTCAGTCAGCAAGGTAAATCACACCACCGGAAATCAGGAAGCAAATTCAGTAACCAGCGCCGTCTGCAACCTCGCTTGTTGTTCCGGTCCGAGCTTCGCGCCGCCCGTTGTGAGATAGAACACGTCGATCGCCGTCTGCCCTTCCGTATCAATCAGCGCGATTTCGATGTTGCATTTCTCACGCGCGAACTGCGAGCTGATGCGATAGAGCAAGCCGGGTTGGTCCTGCGCAATCACCTCCACGAGCGTGCTATGCGCCGAGCACGTATTGTCAAAATGAACCTGCGTTTCTACCTTCACTTTCGGCGCACGATTTTGTTTCGCCCGCAGCCGATCGCGCAACATCCGCTCTAGATCAAGCTTCCCCAGCAGCCCGTCGTGAATGCTCACCTTGAAACGCTCCCACTCCGAGAGATTCAGCTCCAGCGTGCGAAACGTGTCCGTGAAATAAAACGTGTCCACCACAATTCCTGCCAGATTCGAAAACGCCGACGCTTTCACGATGTTCATACCCCATGCCGCGAGAATCCCCGCCATCGTGGCAAAAAGAAACGGACGGTCCGGCGTCACCAGAATCAATTCATACCAATGACGGCCGCGCCGCAAATCCACCTGCACCGGATCCTTGCCGAGCCTTGTGGCCATGTCAGCGTGAGCAAAGACGTCTCCTGCCGCATGCGTCAGCAAATACCGACGCGGCAATCCTTCCAGAAAAGTTTCCACGTGCTTTCCGGTCGCCGGGGCCAGTGTGCGCAGGTGTTCCAGCACCTCATCATGCGCGTCAACGTGAAATCTCTGATCCAGGTTACGGTTCAGGTGATTGGCAGTCGCGATGTAAAGCTGCCAGATGTTTTCCGCCTTCCACGGCGAGAGAGCCTCAGGGTTTACAGCCTTGATGTCGGCGTACGTCAGAAGGCACAGCATTTTCAGCCGTTCGGGAGTTTCTACCTTGGCTGCGAAAGCGCGCACCGTCTCGGGATCGAAAATGTCGCGGCGGAGCGCGGCGCTCATTTCAAGGTGCTTGCCAACAAGAAAAATCACAGCCTCGCGATCGAGTGCGTCGAGATCAAGCCGATCGAGCGCAGCCTCGGCCAATGCCAGGCTCGCGCGCACGTGATCGTCCGTCTTCGCGCCCTTTCCCGTGTCGTGCAAGAGAATTGCAAGATACAGCAGGTCAGGCTGCTCGAGCTCTTCGAGAAGCTCCGCATAGCGCTGATCCCATTTCGCTTGAGATTGCCGCAGCGCGTGAAGATTCTCAATCGCCACGAATGTATGCTCATCGACCGTAAACCGGTGCGAGTAATCGCGCACCACTAGCGAATCGATGCCTTCGAATTCGGGCAGCAGAATTATCAGCACGCCGAGCGAATGCATCGCACGCAGTGCGTCCGCGGCGTGCGGGCCAAGCAGAATCTCTTGCAGTGCGTGCCAGAGCTCGCTCCCCTCCGGCGGGTCGGCAACAACTGATGGCAATGCCTCCTCGATCTGCCCCTCCGTAACAGAGCTGAGCGAAAGGCCATGCCTCGATAGAAATCGAAACACGCGAAGAGTCAGTTGCGGATCCGTCAGATTTTCCGGCTGCCGTAGAAAAACCATATCGTCTACCACCGAAAACTCTGCATTCGAGAGCCGCGAACGCATCGTCTGAAATTGCCGGTAAAGCGAAGGCCGCTCCGCGGGAATTTCGGTGAGAACCTGCGTGCACACGCGATGCACCGTCCGCGCATGGCTGAAATAGATTCGCATCCAGTCGGAAGCGGTCAGCTCGTCGCCGTTTCCAACGCCGATTCGCGCCACGGCAGCCTCTGCCTGCGCGTCCCAGGCGAGCACGTTGTCGTCCCGCGAGTGACGAAAATGAAGGAAGCAACGGACGGCCTCGAGAAATCCGAGCGCGGCTTCGAGCTTGCTCCGCTGCGAAGGTGCGAAAAAGGTCGCACGGTCCGGCCAGGCGTGCTGTTTCGCCATCGAGGAAATCAGTGCCAGCCAACACGCAACGTTGTAGTCGCGTAAGCCTCCGGGGCCGTCCTTCACGTTCGGCTCGAGATGAAACAACGTTCCGCCGAATTTCGCGTGCCGGTTGCGCGCAAGCTCCGCAAGCCTCGTAAGAAAAACCTGGGACTCGCTCGCGATCAATTTCGGTATCACAACGTCGTGGAGCCGCGAAAAGAGCTGCCGGTCGCCCGCGAGATAGCGGCAATCTAGAAGCGAGATCGCAAATTCCAGATTATCGGGATCAAAGCGATCGCACTCGCTGACGGTCCGGCTGGCCGGACTCAGCTTCAGACGCAGGTCCCAAAGCTCCTGCGAGAACCGGCGAATGGGTTCTTTGATCTTCCCTTCCGCTTTGTCCCCGGCGTGAAGAAACAGAAGATCAATATCTGAATAGGGGAAGAGCCATTTTCTTCCGTAGCCGCCGAGCGCAATGAGGGCGAAATCTTTCGGCCCTCCTGGATCGGGCGAGATGATTTCGCGCCAGGCCCTTGTCGCAACCGAATCAACTAGCTCGGTTCTTCCGGCTAGATATGACCTGCCTTCGCCAGCAGCCGCGAACTCTTCCTTGAGGCGCGCGGATTCCTTCGAGTAAAGCTCGCGAAGCTCAGTGGCAAGTGTAGGATTCGTCGCCATGGCAGTGCATCCATATTTCTACAATCGAAGTGCTTGTCTTGCGAGGAAATACCGACGGGCGCGATTGGCCCCGACGTGCTTACAGGGCGCTTTCGCCCCGCTCGTCGTTGCGAATTCGAATTGCGTCGTCTACACGAGTAAGGAATATTTTGCCGTCGCCAATTTTGCCAGTGCGTGCCGCCGTCACGATTGCTTGCACGGACTTCTCCACCATGTCGTCCGCCAGCACCATTTCGATTTTTATCTTCGGGATCAGGTCCACTGTATACTCGCGGCCTCTGTAAAACTCGGTGTGCCCCTTCTGCCGGCCATGGCCTCGCACCTCGAGGACCGTCATGCCCTCGATACCGATCTCGTGCAGCGCATCCTTCACCGCATCAAGCTTCGATGTCTGTATGATCGCTTCAACTTTTGTCATCGGCGTCTGTTTTTTGAATCCCGTCATCGCGCTCAGCAATCGCGCTAAGCGGACGTCTCCCAGTAGTAACCTTCTTCTCCGTGTTGCGAAAGATCGAGTCCCTGTATCTCCTGTTCTTCCGTCACCCGCAGACCAACCACTTTGTCCACAATCTTAAGCAGAATGAGCGTTCCCACAATTCCAAGCACCCAGGCGATTGCAACGCCCACGAACTGATTCAGCAGCTGATGCGCATTACCCTCAAACAAGCCGGACGGGAGCACGTTACCATTCGCATCTTTAAAAATCGGATTGATCACGCTCGAAGCAAAAATACCTGTAAGCAGCGCGCCAATCGTCCCGCCCGCCCCGTGTACCCCGAATGCGTCGAGTGAATCATCGTAGCCGAATCGCGATTTCACTTTCGTGACCATGTAGAAACAGAAGAGCCCGGCGATCAGTCCAATAATCAGCGCCGACATCGGACCCACAAATCCCGCAGCCGGTGTGATTGCCACAAGTCCTGCCACCGCTCCGGAAATTGCTCCGAGCGCGCTCGGCTTTCCGTTTCGCATCCACTCCGCCGCGCTCCAGCCAATTGCCGCCGCGGCCGCGCCAAAATGCGTCGCTACAAATGCGCTCGTCGCCAGCCCGCCAGCTGCCAGCGCGCTTCCAGCGTTGAATCCAAACCAGCCAACCCACAGCAGGCACGCACCGATAAAACTCAGTACCACGCTATGTGGTGGCATCGCGAGCTTCGGATATCCGAGCCGCTTTCCAAGATACAGCGCGCAAACCAGCGCTGAAACTCCCGAACTCACGTGCACCACTGTGCCGCCTGCAAAATCAAGTGTCGGAAATCGTCCGCCAAGCGACGCGTTCAGCAATCCGCCTTTCCCCCAAACCATGTGCGCCATCGGATCGTAAACGAATAGCGACCAGAGAATCAGGAACAGCACCATCGCGCTGAATTTCATTCTCTCCGCAAACGCGCCCGTGATAAGCGCAGGGGTGATGATGGCAAACATTAGTTGGTAAACCATAAAAGTCTGAAGAGGAATCGTCGCGGCGTAATCCACATCCGGTTGCAGTCCCACGCCGCGCAGAAATGCATTGTGAAATCCGCCTATGAATCCGTTCCCTGTTCCAAATGCGAGGCTATAACCCACAATCGCCCAAAGAACGGTGATCACAGCCATCATCGCGAAGCTCTGCATCATCGTCCCAAGCACATTCTTCTTTCGCACCAGGCCGCCGTAAAAAAGGGCGAGGCCAGGGCCGGTCATCATCAGCACCAGCGCGGAACTGGTAAGCATCCACGCATTGTCGGCAGAGCTTTTCGCGTCGGCCGCCTGCTGTTCGAGAGCGGCGATACGTTTCGATTGCGAGTCCGGTGCTGAGGAATTCTGCGCGAGCAAATTCAGCGGGGCAAATCCGGCCAGAATTAAGAGGATTACAATCCGCGGGATCAGGCGTCTTTCTGTCAAAATCCGTCTATCTCCGCCGGCAAATTCAGATTGCTAAAACCGGAACTCTACAGGTAGACGCGATGCGGCCCTAATTCGAAATATTTATTGGCAGTATTAACGATTGCTATGGAATCCGCTCGGCGCGGCCAGGCAGACGTGCTCGATATCTTCAAGCCTCGCTCTGCGATTTTTTCCGCCGTCGCGGTTTCGAGCTTCCGCTCACCGGAACCACCGTCGCAGCGGCCGCCTGCAACAAGCGAAGGAACGACTGCGCGTCTCCGCTCAGAGCTCTGTGCCGTGGATAAATCACGTCCAGATTCCGCCGCAAAGGCTCCGCGTTCACGATTTCAATCGCCATGAGTTTACGCCGCCGGAATTCCTCCGTCACCGAAATCTGCGGCAGGAAGCTGAATCCAAGTTTGCGCTCCACCATTCTCTTCGCCGCTTCGATCGTTTCCACTTCCATCACCACGTTGGGCAAGAGCCCTGCCCGCCGGAATAAACCTTGCGTCAGCGTCCAGTCGCTCGACCCGCGATCGAAGAAAATCAGCGGCCACGATTCCAGTTCTTCCATTCGAACCCGCTGCGTGCGCCCCATCTTGTGCCCGGGATGCCCCACCAGAATCAGTGGATCATCTCGCAGCGAAGTGGTTTCCACCTCCGGATGCAAAAGCGAGCGAGCCACGCCGATGTCCGCCTCCCCATCCAGCACCATTTTCAGCACTTCCATCGAGTTCCCCGAACGCAATGTGACCAGCACCCTCGGATTCGCCGCCTGATAATCCTTCAGAACATCCGGCAGAAAATAAGTGCAGATCGAAAGAGCCGCCGCAATCCGGAGCGATCCCGCCGCTAGCGTCTTCTGCTCGTTCACGACTTGCCGCGCCAGCGCCACCTGCCGCAATAGCTGCTCCGCCTGCGGCCGTAGCGCCTTCCCAGCCGCCGACAGCGTCAAGCTATTCCCCTCCCGTGCAAATAGTGGAACCCCTAAAGATTCCTCCAGCGCTTTAATCCGGGCACTTATGGCCGGCTGGCTTACGCGGAGGGCTTCGGCGGCTTTGTGGAAACCGCCGTAAGTGAGTACGGCGAGGAACGTCTCAATTTGATCGAATTCCATCAGTTCTCCAGACAAAGGTCGGCGAATTTTCGGTGATAAAGGGAATACAGCTATCCCTTTATTCCAATTCTATTCTGATAATCTATTTCTATCAAGATGATAAGTTTAATCAGTTTGACTGATTGGCATTTCTCGCCGACAATGGCTCCAACGTCGCGCTGCGGCATGTTCGCCAGAGCGCAACGAAGGCGAGCGGGTTCTACCAGCCGATGCCGCCCTGCCAGCCAAATAGTTCAAGGGCAGTTCAAGCGCAGTTCAAGGAGAAGTACCCCATGGAAGGCTCAAATACGAGGACGTTTCCATCTTCCGCCGGTAAAGCGCCGCGGAGCCACTGGGGAACAGCGCATCGGTCCGGTCCGCGTACAGGTCGGGCGCTTCTTCATGCCCGCGCTGGCGGCTCGATCCGTCGGCAGCTATCAGCATACCGGCCGAATCGAGTTTGCCCGACTCAGCCAGACGAACCTC
>DATNKB010000238.1:0-4115 GCA_035603595.1 Candidatus Dormiibacterota bacterium | reverse complement strand
TTTTCCTCCGGAGAATTTACCGGGGGGCTTGGACTTTTTACACCTCAGGTGATTCTGAAGCGCCTTTGTTTTCAACCAGATGTTTTGGCTTCTCGCGTGCGATAGGCTGCTGGGTCAGGGGGAGGAAAGCTGAGAATCCCTTCGGGGATTGAGGGCTGGGCCAGCTTCCTTCCCCCGGCCACCTACCGTCGCTCCTTTTTTCCTACCCCTCTGATATCGAACGACGGTGGGGTCTGTTCACTCCTTTTCTTTTCTTCTTCGCAAGGTGTTCGCCCCCGAGTTTTATCCTGTTTGAATTTTCGTGCCGGGAAACTGCGCCTGGACTCCCTACCTGGATTAGGGTGCCTCGAAGTAGTATTCTCGTTTCTCTGCAGGGCGAAGGTGCCCGGCCCACGTCTGAGATTCTACGTTTCATGCCCGACACAACAGGCCACATGCGCGTTTTGAAAGTGGTTCAGTCCTATTTCCCTTTTCAGGAACGGGGCGGACCGGTGTTCAAGGTGCGTGCGCTCGCGGCGGGCCTCGCTAAGCGGGGGCATCAGGTTACGGTGCTGACGGCCGATCTCGGCTTTGGGCGGGGGAACGGCTTTCACGTCGAGGCCGAGCGCAGCCGCTGGGGTTGGACAGTGCGCAGCGACAATGTGGAGGCGATTTACCTCAATACGACCGGGCAATATCGCGCCGTGACGCTGAATCCGGGGGTGTTTGCGTTCTGCCGGAGTTCGATTTGCTACTACGACGTGGTGCATTTTTACGGACTGTACGATTTGCTGGGGCCTGCGGCGAGCCATTACTGCAGGCGGCAATCTGTACCGTATGTGATTGAGCCGATGGGGATGTATCCGCCGATTGTGCGCAGCCTGCGATTAAAACGGATGTACCTGGATCTGCTTGGTGAGCGGTTTATTCGAGGCGGGCGCTATCTTGTTGCGACGTCGGAGCAGGAGAAACAGGATCTGGCCGGCGGAGGCATTGACGCGGCGCGTGTTGAAGTCCGTCGCAATGGCATTGAGCTTCCTTCGAGGGAACCTGAGCCGGGTAAATTTCGCCGCGAGCGGGGAATTTCGAGCGACGCGAAGGTGATTTTGTTCTTAGGGCGGTTGGTGTCGAAGAAAAGCCCTGACATGCTGATCGATGCATTCGCAAACTGGCGCGCGAATTCTGGTGGCGAGCGCGATGCGGTGCTTGTGCTGGCTGGTCCCGAGGAAGGGGATGGATTTTTGGCGAAGCTTCGATCCATGGCCGATCGCCTGGGGATTCGAGACCAGGTACTGTTCGCGGGACCGCTTTATGATGATGCGAAGTGGTCGGCGTATCGCGATGCGGATCTGTTCGTGCTGCCTTCGCAGAACGAAAATTTTGGGAATACGGCGGGAGAAGCGGCGGCTTGTGGAACGCCTGTGATTGTGACGGACCGTTGCGGCATCGCGCCTTTTGTGGGAGCGGCGGGAGAGGTGATTCCGCACAACCTTGCGGCGCTCGAGAATGGGCTGGGGAAAATGCTTGGGGATCCGATGTTGCGGGAAAATCGCCGGGCGGGATGCCGCGCGTTTGTGGACAGCCTTTCGTGGGAAGGGCCGCTGGATCAGACGGAGGAAATGTACCGGCGTTGCGTCGGGCAGTGAGGCGAGGCCGCAAAAGAGCTTGCGGGGAGGCGTGGGCTGCGCGGGCGGGTCGGAGACCCGCCCCTACTGGGGGCTTTGAGACGGGAGAGTTGCTTGCGTCCTACCGGTCGCGGTCAGTGGCCGGCGATCAGTGGCTCGCGCCGGAGACGAATCGGAAAGCATCTTCGATTGTCTTTACGCCCGCTTTCGACCCCAGCGAACCCGTTTCCATTTTTGAAAATTGATAGCGCCGTTTCGCAGAGAAGGTCGCTGGATCGAATGTTCCCTTCTCAAACTGGAAAATCCAGACGTACTCGCGCCGGGCGCTGTCTGCTTGTGATTGTGGAATCAGGGCGGTGTCCATGGAGGTCATAGGCGTGAAATCAGAGAAGCCGCCGCTCTTGTGAACCGGGTCGGGCATCGTGCCGCTGAAAAAATCTACGTCGTGAGTGAAGATCATCACGAAGTCGACCTTGGAAGGATCGGGAGCGGGGCAAATTTGCGAGAAAGCTTTTTCGCGATTCTTGGCGATCCATTTCGTCTGGCTGGGCGTGAGGCCGTAGGCTGAGAAGTAGCTCTGGCACGCTCCGTTTGACTGCTCGACGGGAGTTGTCGAGTCGGCAGCTGAACCGGAATTCATAGCGGACGGCGAAGGCGTTTTTGCCGGCTGCGGCGCGGGGATTGCAGATGATTCGGCGGCTGGGTTTGCGGGTGACGCTGAAGTCGCAGGCGAAATGGCTGTGGCTGGTGCTGCCGTGGGCGCAGACAAAACGGCGGGCTTTGCCGCTGATGAAACCGAGACGGGTTGCAATGCGCCGAGCGCGGGCGGAGGCGCCATCGAAACGCTGGCGAGGCTTTTCTTTCCGGGTGCCGCGGCGGCTGAATTTGAAGATCCGGAAGCCGAAGCTGGCGAGACGTTTGAATAGTTCACATCGGCGGGTGCCAGTGAAGCAGCGTGCGCTGCCGCTTTTGCTACCTCGACGGCTTGCACTTGTTTTGCAGCCAAGCCAACGTCGTGGGCCGAATCGCGATAAGGCTGAAAGGTGGGGAGACCGGCGACAGCGGCGTCTGGCACGTAACCTTCGACGCCATTTTGCGCGCGGATCTTCACGTAATTCTGAACGCGCTCGATGATTTCGACGCCCTGGCCGCATTTCAGCTTCGCATCGACATTGAAGCTATTCAGCGAATCGTAAACCCAGACCTGATCGCGGTTTGAATTGCACTTGAGCGTGGCAGGACTGGCCCATACGGAAGTGGAGAGAAGCGAGAGGCCGATTGTGCTGAAAATTAAAATAAATAATTGCGACTTGCGGACCATGGTTACCCCCTAACCCTGGCGCGACAATACCTTAAGTAGTGTAGAACTTCGGGACAGGCGAACAACTGGACGATAGTACAGAGAAAGGACAGGTGAAGGACAGTACGTACCTTACGGATGTATGACTCTGTGTACTACCATACCTGTACCATGGGGCTTGAAGTTCTGGTGGGGAGGCCGAAGGCCTGCGATGCAAAAAGCCCATGGACAATGGGCCCGGAGGGTAAAATGGCGACGATGAAACAGGACAAACAGGACGGCGCTTCAAATTATTTGCTTAAGACGGAGCCTTCGGAATACTCGTTTGCGGATCTTCAGAAGGATAAAGAGACGATCTGGGATGGCGTTTCGAATCCCGTCGCGCTGAGGAATCTTCGAGAGATGAAGCCGGGGACGCGGCTTGTGATCTACGAGACTGGCGATCAGAGGACGGCGGTGGGGACGGCTTCTGTGCTGTCGGTGGATGCGTCGAATCCGAAGAACCCGGCGGTGAAGATCAAGGCTGGGAAGGCGCTGGCGAGGCCGGTGACGCTGGCGCAAGTGAAATCCGATTCGCTTTTCGCTATGTCACCGCTTGTTCGCCAGGGGCGGCTTTCGGTGGTGCCCTTGACTGACGCGCAATATAAGAAACTGACTGGGGAGTGACCTGCCTGCTGCACAGCTTTCGCGGAAAACAGAGAACGGTTTGGATTTAGTTGGATTAGGAGGGGCCGTTCTCGCTGCTGGAATATGGCATAGCGGGGCTGGCGAGGGTATTCTGTTGGTGCGTTAGATTCCGGGCGTAAATTAGGGGCGCTGGCCGGCATGTGTGGAATTTGCGGCATCGTTGGAGTGGGGTCGCGAGAGCGTGGCGAGGCGCTCGTGCGGCGAATGATGGCTGCGATCGTTCATCGCGGACCCGACGCGGAAGGCATTCTGACCGCACCGCCCGTGGTTGCAGGCAGCCGCCGGTTGAGCATCATTGACCTTCCTGGCGGGAGCCAGCCGGTGTGGAACGAAACGAACACGCTGGCGGTTGTTTATAACGGCGAGATTTATAATTTTCGCTCGCTGCGCAAGGAACTCGAGGCCGCTGGACATACCTTCCGCACGAATTCCGATACTGAAGTGATTGTGCATGCGTTTGAAACGTGGGGCGAGAAGTGCGTCGAGCGGTTGCAGGGGATGTTTACGTTTGCGATTGTCGAAAT
>DATNKB010000237.1:0-14913 GCA_035603595.1 Candidatus Dormiibacterota bacterium | reverse complement strand
TTTCGCCTGAAGGTAGGCCTGATACGCATCGGGGTTCTCGCTGCGCAATGTTGAAGCGACCGGCTGGCCGGTGCTGCCCAGCAGCTTCAATTGCAATGCTCCCGCTGCGGCCAGCGCGATTTCATCCTGTACGGCAAGGATGTCGTTAATCTCCCGATCGTAGGTCTGCGACCAAAGTTGAAAACCATCGGCCGTCTTGACCAACTCCGCCGTCACGCGCACGTGGTTGCCCTCGCGCCGCACACTTCCCTCAAGGACATTCGCCACGCCGAGCTTACGTCCCACGTCGCGTAGGTCCACATTCTTGCCTCTGAACTGAAAGGATGACGACCGGCCAACCACCTTCAGGCCTGACACCTGCGCGAGATCATTAATCAGCTGCTCGGCAAATCCGTCGGAAAAATACTCTTGGTCTTTGGTAGTGCTCATGTCCACAAAGGGCAGCACGGCGATTGACGTGTTATTCGTCGACGGAAGATTTGGCCGATTTCGCGCGAACCACAAGTACCCGCCTAGCCCCGCCGCCGCAACCACGACGAGCACCTGAATGACCGCAAGCTTGCGCAACCTGCGTTCGCTAGAGGTGGCTTGCTGCTGTGCGGCAGCTGTTACGCGCGCAACTTGACCTTCGACCGCAGCCCCATCCGTCGCTGCGACATCAGATTTCATCCCTGTCGTCGTTAAACCTGACGGCTGGACCGCGCTCTCGTCCACAACGGGCGCGATGAACCGGTATCCACGTTTCGTGACCGTTTCGATGAATTCCGGTTTTTCCGGGCGGTCTCCGAGTACTTTGCGGATTTCCAAAATGTATTTCCTGAGGACTTCCTGATTTACATAAGTTTCAGGCCAGAGAGCCTCGAGAAGCTCGTCCTGGGTAACGAGCCGGCCCGCGTTTTCGACCATGTAACGCAGAACGTCAAAGGCCTTTGGGGTGATTTGTACCCGCGCTTCTCCATGCCAGAGGCACTGATTGGCCGAATCAAGGCGGAATGACTGGAACGACTTCATCGTATGAGGCCTGTCCTGCAGTGTATCCAAGTTACACCCTATGAGAGGAATAGATGTTCGTACGCTCAGGGAGGTGACCGCCGTCGCGTTACGAATCGTAACAACATAACTGCTGTGTTTTCTTCCACTAAGTGGATGTACCGGGGCGTCACAAAGATTCCACGGAAACCGCACGGGAACGTCACACCTAGATTCCCTCGATTTAATAGGCTCATGCTGGGCCAACGTGCCCAAGTTGCTCTAGAACAAGAATTTGAGGAGAGTGGAAATGGTTGTGTTGAATCGCGGTGACTTTGAATGGAATACAGATGCAGGCGGCAATGAACAACCTGTCAGATTGGCCCGGCTTCGATTAGCCGGACAGTTTTTGAACGGCCACGGACGGCCTGGCGCAGCAGTGAGAGTCTCCGAAATCGCAGCAAAACAACAACTGGATGAAGAGTCCGTCTTGAAGCTTCTCAGAGAGTTCCAAACTTTTGGTATGGCTACGCTTTCGGGAAGCGTATCAGCCGTTTTCCATTCCCCGAGCCCGAAAGAGACGCACGACGCTTATGAGATAAGGGCCGCTTTGGAAGAGATCGGTGGACGAGCTGCGGCGCAGGCGCTGAAAGGCAACACCGCTGCTTTACAAAACGAACTGGACGCGATGCGAACGGCGTTTCGCCGTCTCGATCTGGATTCGTTCGTAGAGCACGACGTAGCGTTTCATCGAACCATTCTGCAGGCATCTCGGAACGAAATCTTACTTCGCATGTGGGACAGCCTGGCTGTCGACTTGCGAATCCGGGGAGCGATCGGAAAGGTTTCAAGGGATCTCCCTGAAATAGTCGAATCACACCAGCCCATTATTGATGCTCTCGATCGAGGCCGAGGCAGAGAAGCCGGACTTTTGTTGCGCAATCACGTGGAGACGCTTCTGGAATTTCTCAAAAGGTCCGAAACCGATTCGGGATTTCAGAGAGCGCTTCGCAGGGACTTGGAAGGTGCGAAGGATGTGCAAAAGGCATTTTTCCCGCCGCGGAACCTCGCGATTCCGTGTATCTCCTGCGAAACCTTTTACCAGCCAGCCTATGGAATCGGCGGCGATTACTACGACTTCATCTCCTTGCCCAATGGAAGATGGGGTATCGCGATTGGCGATGTTTCCGGAAAGGGAATCGGTGCGGCCCTGCTGATGGCGAGTCTTCAAGCGTCCCTAAGGGCGCAAGCATTGCATCCGCATTTGGATCTTTCCACGCTCATCGGCGACGTCAATCGTCTCGTTCACGACTCTTCTCCCGATCATTTCTTTGCTTCACTTTTCTATGCGGAATACGAACCGGCTACGCGGATTCTGAAATATGTCAATGCCGGCCATAATGCGCCGCTTGTCGTTCGCCCGCGCCAGGGATCATGCGAGGTCCACCAGTTGAAGTCGGGAAGCATACCGGTGGGAATTTCAGCAGACTCCGAATTTCCCACCACCTCTTTTCACTTCGAGGTTGGCGATGTCCTTGTTGCTTACACAGACGGAATCACAGAAGTGGAGAACGCCGACGGCGACCTTTGGGGACAGCAAAGGCTCGAGAATCTCTTGCGCTCGGTCGGGAGTGCGCCACCTGAACGAATCATCGAGCGTGTGCTGGGCGAAGTGTCCGCGTTCGCAAAGGACCAGCGGCAGCGAGACGACGTCACGCTCATCGTTATGAACGTACAGGAGGGCTGCGACGTTTGACACCGGCATTGTCGATCGGCACGAAATCATGCGCGTCCTGCCGGTTGCGCTAAACAGCTCGGAGCAGAGAGCGCTGGAAGCCTCAGACGAACCCGTCAGAGGACGTATCGCGAGCCTTTTCCAAACAATACCGATCTAGCAGGCAGAGTCCGGAGCATGAAGCTGCGGCTCACGTGAGAAAAAAGGAGCAACAATGAAAATTGGTTTTGTGAGCATGCCCTTCTCAGGGCACTTGAATCCCATGACAGGACTCGCACGCAAACTACAATCACGCGGCAACGAAGTTGTATTTTTCGGCGTTCCCGATGTCGAACCGTTCGCTCGCGCCGCGGGACTCGACTTCGTGCCATACGGCGAAGCGGAGTTTCCCGTCGGTTCTATCGACAGGTTATATGGCTCTGTCGCAACGATGCGTGGCTTTGAGGTGGTGCGGCATACGTGTATGGATTTGAATCCTCACCTTACCCGAGTGACCTTCGACTACTTAGATGAAAAAATAACAACGACAGGAGTCGAGGCGTTGGTAATCGACACTATCCATTTCTTTATCGAGCTGGTTCCCCTGAGCATGTCGATACCTTATGTCCATATTTGGAATGTTCTTCACCTCGATTTCTCGGGGGCAACTCCGCCCTCTCTTTTCAGCTCCCCGCTTGATACTTCTCCGGAAGGCCTTAAGCGAAACGCTGAGAATATACAAAAAATGGGCGCGATACTTGGTCCGCTGGCGGAAGTAGCGAGGTCTTACGCCAAAAGGGTCGGACTCAAGGTCGCTTGGAATGATCCTGGTGCGACCGTTTCCAAGTTGGCTGTAATAACTCAGACGCCGAAAGAATTCGATTTCCCGGGAATCCCCTGGCCGGCACATTTTCACTACGCTGGTCCGTTCCACGACGATAAAGGCAGGGAGCCAGTGCCTTTTCCATGGGGACAATTGACAGGCAAACCTGTTATTTACGGTTCGCTGGGGACACTGGTGAATGGCTTAGGGGACGTGTACAAACACATTCTTAAAGCGGTGGAACCAGTGGAGGATGTTCAACTTATACTTTCTGTCGGCAACAATATTAGTCCAGAGAGTCTTGGTCGCATTCCTGCAAATGCGATTGTCGTCCGCTCTGCTCCTCAAATTGAACTGCTGAAGCGTGCAGCGCTTTGCATTACGCATGCCGGACTGAATACTGTTCTTGAATCCCTGGCGCAGGGAGTGCCCATGGTTGCTATTCCAATAGCCTATGACCAGCCGGGAACCGCCGCCAGAATTGCATATCATGGCGTAGGCGAGCTTGTAGAACTGGACGAGCTAACCACGGAACGGCTAAGAGGTTTGATCGAGAAAGTCTTGCAAGATCCTAGCTATCGCGAGCGGGCTGGTTATTTCCGGAAGGTGATTTCGAAGACGCGAGGATTGGATGTCGCCGCCAACATCATCGAACAGGCATTTCAAAAATATCAGACGGAGGTGCTGCAACCGAGTCTCGTCGGCACAGGGCCACGCCGAACTTAATTAAAGCAGCGCAGAAGTGCTGCAAACTCATGGACCATCAAATGGACCATCAAATTTCTATGGTGAAACCACCTGCTCAGCATCTCGACATTCCCACTAGACTGGATGGGGCGGAATCATCTTTCACCCATTCGAGAATGCGGCATGAAGCACCGCTTTCAGTATTTCCAGCTTTTCACGTCGCTGCCGGCGGGTGCCGCGTCTTCAATGTGCTTCACCATCTCGCCGATGCGCATTTGCAATTCGTTCGACCGCTCGATGGCCGGCGAGTCGAGGGCGACTCCTTGATAGCAGTGCGGCTGAAGCGGGCCGTACTTGAACGTTGCGTTTGCCGGAGGAAACAGCTTTGGATCGCGGAGCACGGATTCCGCCAGGTGCACCGCGTTGTTCAGGTACCAGGTGTCCATGTCGCCCACCGCAAAATTCAGTTTGCCCGCGAGCTTCGGTCCCAGCGTCGCCCAGTCGCGTTTCATGATGTAGGTTAGATCGGAGTGTTCGCGCCAGTAGTCAGCCACGGACTTATCGATTTCGCCCGTGCGCTTGTCCCAGATCGCTTTGGGATAGCCGTCATCACCCATCGGGCCGAATACCGCTTGCCAGATGTCCCACTGCTCACCGGAACGGCCGTGCGTGCCAAGCACCAACTCATGGCGATTCTCCATCTCCATCGTGGTATCGATGATGCCGTTGGTCTTGCGCTTCTCTGGCAGCGGCACCTTCATAAAAGGGCCTTCCCGGAAATATGCGTTTTTGTCTTCGTATATATTCACAGGCCCATACGCCCGGAAGTCGATCGGATCGGGGCAACCGGCCCACGCGCCATTGATCTCGTCCGGATAAAACACCTGGGCCGCGAGCGTTTCCCATCCGCCCGTCGATCCTCCGTATACAGTCCGCGCCCAACCTTGGCCGAGCCCGTGGAATTTCTTTTCGATCATGGGTAAGAGCTCGTGCATGATCGCGTCGCCATAAGGGCCGACGTTCTCTGAGTTCACTGCGTAAGAATCGTCGAAATACGGATTCGCATGCTGTGGCATCACGATCAGCACACGCGGCAGCCGCCCGCTCGTCCAATCCTGAAAAAATCTCCATCCTGATTGCTGCGAATGCCGTTCTCTCTCTTCTCCCGCCGGATCGGGAGGAGTGGTACGAAAGCCGGGGAAAAAATGCCGATGGTAATGATCCTCCGAAATCAGAACCGGATAACGAGCGTCCGGATGTTCTTCCCAGCCGTCCGGCACCAATACCACTGCGCTGATTTCAGTCGGACGTCCCCAGAATTTCGAGAGCAGCTCGCTGCGCATGTGAACGTGCTTCTCCCACTTGTTGTCCTCCACGCTCGCCGGATGCGCAATCGGACGCCAGTCGAGCACCGAGTCCACTTCAGCGAGTTCCTCTTCGAGCGCAGGAATCTTATGATCGAGGGTAACGCGAATCGTGCCCGATGCTTCGGGATCGAGATGCACCTTTTGCGGCGCGCTCAGGAAATTCCCCGGCTTCGTTTGCCAGTGCTGGCCTTCGCCTTTGTCAGGCGGAAGCTTCACCACCTTGCCGTTGCCCAGGTGAAAGGTTTCGTAAACGTTGAGCACCGCCCGCACGGTGTAGTCGCCGGGAACCAATTCGCGCAGGCTCTCGAGCGGATAGCCGAGTGTGGATGAATCCACACGCACCGCGGTGCCAGGCTGCCACGCGTCCACATCCACTCCAAACGCCTGCTGCGACTCGACGCCTTCCTGGACGCCAAAGCCTGCTGAGATTGGCAAATCGCCTTTCGACGTATTCCCCTTCAAAATGATCAGCAGGATGTGGCCGTCCATTGGAGATGCCGACAGTTCCTTCGAGTAAGAAATCTCGAACACCAGCGGCCTTGGCGGACCAGCCAGCGCAGCAAGTGGTGCCGCTAACAGAATTAGCATCACAACAAGCAAGCGCAGCAAGCGTGGCATGAATCCTCCGGGGATCTTTTGTAGGGAAACAATTTGGGAAGCGCATGTTAGGTGCGCGGTCTCAAGCAGTCAAGGTTTTTGCAGGATTAGCGGATGCATGTTGAAGCGCTCCCACTTCAGATCGCGCGCGCTTCCGTTGGGCCTACCTAGTCGTGCCTCTTACGAAGGGTTACCCGGCGGCCGTCGTGTCGATACTGGAAATCCGTACCACACACTACCACCTGTTTGGCGTCCCTGTCGCTCGGCTCATCCACGGTGATCTCAACCCAATAAGCAATATACTCTTCAACTTCGATACCCATCCCTTCTTCCCGATCGGTCAACAAACGGCCGACTGTTGCGCGAATCGTCGTTGTAGGGGAGTCTTCGTAGAACATTTCAATTCGATCACCAGATTTGAGATTTAGCATTGCACCTCCACAATGCTCGCGGCTCTTAATTTAGTTCGTTGGCACCAATACGGGAGCGCCCTTATCCTTCACCAGGAACACCACGAATTTCGCCGGTTTGGTTTGGCTCGCATTCTTCCCGACGACGTGAACATCATCGGGACCTTCGTAGAAGGTCTCGCCGGGTGTCAGAGTCACTTCTTTTCCTCCGCGCAGCTGCATCACGATAGAGCCCTCAAGGACATAGACAAACGCATCTGCGTTGTGGCGATGGATTGGGTCCGAAGAACCCGGCGGATACTCCACTGTGATCATCACACCTTCCTTGCCGGGAAAGTCGGGCAGGTCCTTGGAGTAGAGCGGCGTCACCTTCGCCTCTTTGGGTCCCAACGTGACGGGTACCAGACACACCAGCGCCAAAACTGCTTTTGTAATCGTCATAAGCAATCCTCTCTAAAATTAGTTCTGCTAGTGCGCAGCCGCTACCGTTTTCGCTCCCGGCTGTTTGAGCCAGTCTGCGAAACGCGTCTGGCCGAGTTGCGCGCCATCGTCCGGGACAAGTGTGCGCTCGCTCACCTCTACGCCGTAGTAGGTCGCGTGCGGATCAGCAACCACCTCACGCGGATCCTTCCATGCGGCCAGGGCTTGCCGGATCAGTTCGTCCAGTTGAAACTTTTCGGGCCCGCCTACCTCAACCGTGCCATTCACAGGCGCACCCATCGCCACCTTTCCAACCGCACTGGCGACATCGTCGGCCGCCATGGGCTGGAAAAGCACATGTGGCAAACGTACCTTGTCGCCATCGGTGGAAATGTCGGAGATGCCTTTGACGAATTCGAAGAACTGCGTCGCGCGGACAATTGAGTAGGGAATTGACGAGCTCTTGATCAAATTCTCCTGAGCAATTTTTGCTCGGAAATATCCGCTGGTGAGCATACGGTCAGTCCCCACCACGGACAGCGCAACGTGATGTCCCACACCTGCGGCCGTTTCATTGTCGAGGAGGTTGCGGGTTGATGTCTCGAAGAACTTCATCACAGCCGCATCTTCCCACGCCGGAGCATTCGACACATCGACCACCACCGCCGCGCCTTTCAGCGCTTCAGCCAGTCCCTCGCCGGTGATTGCGTTGACGCCGGAATTCGGAGATGCGGCAATTGCTTCATGCCCCTGCTCGCGCAGCTTGGGAACGATCCTTGACCCGATCAGTCCACTGCCGCCGATCACCACGATTTTCATGATTTTCACCCTGCTTCGCCTGAGCCATTTCAAAATCTGCCTGCTATACGGCGTCTACTGTAGAAACTTGAACGGACACGGTTATCAGGTGAATCCTTGATTCTTCACGTTGAAATCTAGTAGGCGGCCCGCGCAGGGGCGCAGGTTTTTACGGCGAGTGAGTAGCTAAGTTCAGGGACGCAAAGCAGATGGCGATTGGCGCGGCTGGCCGTTGGAGCGGCGCAATACGGGACGAAGTTCCTCAGGGTGGTTCTGAAGATAGGCGAGAAGCCGGCGCCGTTTTTCCTTGCCCCGTTTGCTATCGGCGGAGGATGGGGAATCTTCGGCCGTCCATTCGGGGATGCTTGCGGCGACGCGGTCGTATATAGAGAGCCACATCTTTTTTACGGTCGGTAAAGAGACGTTCAGCTCGCGGGCCAGGGTCGAATTGGTTCCCGTGTTGTTGGACATGCAGCGCATCAGCATGCGCTGTTCGCTCGCGCTAAAGTAAAGAAGAGGCGGCTGGTAATCAAACAGTGTGCCAACCCAAGAGCCGGGCCGGCCCCGCTCGAGTTCTCGCGTGATGCCGACGATGTGGGGAGAGCGGGAAAATTCCTCTGGTCCTTTCCTGATTGATTTCACATAGCGCGCGGTTTTGGGATCCCAGCACAGCCCGCCCGCGTCGATGGCCCACTGCAGGCGCTGCGGGCTCTCGGCTTGAGAAGTGATCATTTCCTTCAAACGATACCCGCGGTGTATTTCGATATAGGCGCGTCCCATCAGGTGATACATCTCGCTACGTTCCGCAAAAGCCTGCTGAGGAAGCGTTTCCCAGACGAGCTCGTTTAGCCCTTCGCCAGAATTGGCTTCGCGAACTTCTTTATCAGAAAGCACGGGAGAATCTGGACGGAGGGTACGTTTGGCAAGTTCAGGGCCGAACCAGAATTGCGGCGTCGACTTCAACTCGCGAATGAATTCGTCGCGCACGAACACGCCTACACCCACGCCAGCAAGAGTGACGCGGCCTTTGTCGACCTCTTCGAAGACGCCAGTAGTCATAGCTTCTGAGCAGAGCAAGCGAAGCCAGGAGCGGCGGAGGTCCTTTATTGCGGCTCCATATCTCTTGCCGATGACGGGGTGGGCAGCAATGATTTTGGCGCATCCCGCCACGTCGTTCGGTTGCATGGGGCGCCACTGCAGGGGCATCAAGTGCCTTCGCTAGACCATGTGGAACGAGATATGGTCCTTTTAGGTCACTTGTGCTTAGCATAAGCGCTGGTAGGATTCCAGCCCTCTCCACAACGGAGGACTCATGAGCCCAGTTCAAGGAACACAAGCACGCGGTACGAAAGCCCTAGTCCTGAGGATGTCACTCATGGTTCTCGGTTTGAGTTTGTTCTTTGTGAGTGCCGCTCGGGCGGACACTTGGAGTGCAGGGGCTGTCGTAACCTATAACCAATCGGAGTGGGGTGATCCGACGAATGCCGCGGGAATGTTGATGGACGACAACTTCGATGCCATCTATGCCTCCGCTGGCGGTGTATTCGAGATTGGCAGCACGACACCGGGTTTCTTTATGATTTTCACGGGAGCAGTGGATTTGGTAGATTTCCTCCCGACTTCTGGGCTTCCGGGACCATTGGACGCAAACCTCGTAAATCCGTTTACGAGCCCCACGGGGCTTTTCGGAGGCGAAGCGGCCGCATTGAAGTTGAATCTTGACTTCTCCAACGCCGGCTTGCTTCCCAATTCATCCGGCCTGCTGCTTGGAAATCTGGTTCTGACGGGATTTAGCGGATCTGAATCGTCGCTCAACGGTCTCACTGTCAACCAGTTTTTTCCCCTCAGTCAGACGGCACTCGCCGGGCAGGCTACGAGCATCGGACTGGCGGATATCGACAACATTACGGCTAATATCAACGACGCATTTGACGCTGGCCAGGTCGACTCATTCGCGCAAGACCATCTCGTTGCTCCCGGTTCGTCTGTGGCGATGCCGGAGCCGCCGACGCTACTGCTCGCGGCGGTGGGCGTGCTGGCTGCTGCCATCCTTAGGAAGAGACGCGTTCTGGGCCGTCCCAATACGATCTAAGCGAATCACCGGAGGTTCCACGATGAACATCAACAGGCCGAAATTGGTCACTCTCGGGATGCTCGCTGTCGGGGCGATCACCCTTTGGGCGAACTGCGTCAAGGCGGACACGCTTTTGTATAGCGACGGTCCGATCAACGGCACGCTCGATGCTGGTGGCATCAGCCAAGGGCGTGGTCCGCTTTCAGATTCTTTTACCGTCGGAGGCAACTCAGCCTTGACGGTGGCTGTGGTCGGCCTCTGGCTATCTCCCGGCGACACTCCCGTGGCCGTCGACTGGGAAATAGGGACCACTCCATTCGGCTCAGACATCGCTTCGGGGACGTCGAGTTTCTTCGATCAGACGAACATGGGTCCCAATGCCGCCAACTTTGATATCTGGCAGTCCAGCTTGGAGATCGGCGGAACAGTGCTCGCAGGGACAACCTATTGGTTCTCTCTGAGCAATGCGACGACTAATCCTGCCTTCAGCGGCGAGGACTTCGTCTACTGGGATCTTAACAATGGCCCATCAAGCGCATTTCAACTAGCAAATGGAGTCAATCATCCCGTCGGAGCCCAGCCATTCGATATTTTCGGCAACCCAATCACCACCACTCCCGAACCAGGCAGCATACTATTGCTTGGCTCGGGCCTTTTGAGCCTCGCGGGTATTCGGCGTCGCCGCCTTCGAGCGTAAGATTCTTCCTTTCAGGACAGTATTGCAGGATGGACTCTTAAGAGGGCCAGGCCACAAGGTCTGGCCCTCTTTTTTTGACTGGCGTACCTCACGGCTGTTTCACCTTCTCGACCGCCAAGCCAAGATGACCGCGCTTCGTCTGCGATGCCGGGGCGAAGGTGACACTCGAGATCGGCTATCCGGAAACGGAGGGCTTGCTACGACGGTCTCGAAGAAGAAGACGGCGTGACATGGGGTACAACCGGTGCAGCCGCACCAGAGCGCATTGCCTGAAGCACCTTTTGCAGGTACTCCTGCGGAATGCCTTGGATGTAAGGATTCGCCAGCCACGCGATGATGGCGGGAACGCCGCGGCTGAGCGCGATCAATTCGATTTGCAGGAAGACGCCACCGTTTTCTTCCTCACAGCTCCAGTCCATATCCAACCTCCAAAGCAATCCGCGATCGTTACCGACTGGCAATTCATGTTCTGTGGGCTTGCCCACGTCAGCCAATTCGGCAATACGGGTCGAGCGGAACCGCCGGTACCCGTGGCCCGCATCCACGCGAACGTAGCGATCGTCAAGATCCACATTGTAGAAGACGGGCGACCTCGCTTCGCGGAACATACGCAACTGCACCTGGAAGTCGTTCTTCTCCTGACTCAGCACTTTGGACCGCTGCACACCGAAACCGAAAATTTGCGGATAGCTCGGATAGTTCTCCATCAAGGCCATCGTCTGCTGCAATGTGGCGCCCGGAATGAAAATCGTCCCTATCCAGTGATGCAGCAGGCCGTGGGGTATCCGGATCGACCGGTTGTCATCGCGCGTTTCCAGGCGTTTCGTTACAACCTCGCCGCGCGCTAATCTTTCGCGGAATTGATGGCGGAGCGCCTCCTCCTGGCTGTCGATCCAGAGAAATGCGCCGTACTTACGCATCTTGGCTGCTCGCTCTTCTTCCGTTACCTTGACGTATTGATCGAAAGCCTGGATCGTGTCCTGCTTGAGCTCGGCCGCCGCCGTTGCGAACGCCACGAGCAGCCCGAAACAAAGAATCGCGAGCGCCGCCGGCCGTCTCCGATCGCTCCGTGTCTTTTTCAGAGAATACATGCGATCCGCCATCGTGATTTCTATTCTAGCCGATTGAATGCGATTGATTTCGGTCGAAGACAAGTCTGCTAATTGCCAGCGGATCGCTTCCCAGCATCGTCGAGGCTTGGGTTTAGCTGCGGCTGAACTGCTGAAGACCCCTGAAATGCAATCCTCTTCGCACCACCTATCTCAGACTGAGATGGGTGGTGATAATTTCTGATGGCAGAACGAGGTCGGTCTTCGAATAATTCGAGCAAAGCTTGGAACCGAGGAGGCCGAGACGCAGATTATAGGCGTGGACTTACATACGCGACAACAGACGGTTGCGATGTTGAACGTCGAGACCGGCGAGGCTTACGGATTCAAGCTGATTCTTTTCTTTCTCGGCATTTTGAGCGGCATTGGTTACGCCTTCGAGAGCTTGGGTCGCCGCATCCACTCGCTCTTTCCACCAGTTGTTGCCGTAAACATTCTGGGTCACGTCGATATTCACGTGACCCAGAATGTCCTGCACGAACGCCGGCGTTGCGCGTTCGCGCGGCATAGGGCTGGAATGCACGGTGCGGAAGCTCTGAAAAAACTCCTTATTGCTCGGATCGGCCGAGTCCGAATTTCCGCAAAAGCTGCTTGTTAACATTCGCGGACAAATTGGATTCCGGGTGTGTAGGTGCCACGTCTGCAACCGACGTGCCCACTCTCTCGTTTACAGGGGTTGCCAGAAACGCGTGAACGTCGCCCTTATGCGGCCCGCTCATCACGATTGCCATGCCCGAGATTTGTCCGCGCTCGTTGATCTTATTAGCCATGATTGGGTTGAGGTTGGCACTCGCGGGAAACAGCGTGTCTAGGTTGGTCAGCACGTTGTCCTGCCAGATGAACGAATGCGACCAGTTGAATTTGGAGTCCAACGAGCTTCCCACCACTTGGCCGCGGTCATTGATGCCGGAGGCGAAGGCGGAAGCAGCTCCGAGCGGAAGGTCGATTTTTGTCACTGGGCCGTCTGTGCCGTTCAGCCAAACCCCGGCGAGGGAGGTTGAGCCGTCAGCACTGCCGATTTGCCCGGCAATTTGGCCGCGGTTGTTAATCACTTGGGCGAGAGCGCCATTTCCGAGGTCACGAAGCGTGGTGACAACGTTGTTTTTCCACGATGTGCCGTGAACCGCTGTGGTGCAGTTTCCCGAGTAGCCTACGGCTTGGCCCAGATCGTTGATCCAAAACGCGAACCCGTCTGTATCGAGACTCACCAAAGGAAGAGGTTTGGCGGCGCCGTTTTCCCACATCACCGGCAGCGCAACCTGATTATTGGTTGTGCCGGGCATGCACGTGGTGTCCAGGGCGCCGTTCTCGGCAAATCCTACGATTTGTCCACGCATATTGATCGAGCTCGCCTCCCCGTTATTTCCGCCGAGCGTCGGGAGAGCTCGCATGTGGCCGAGCTGCCAAAGAAACGGGAGACACACATGGTGTGTGCCGATGCCGCAAATGTCTTCGCCGTTCGGGTCTAGCGCAGCCGTCTCGGAAAAACCCACCGTCTCCCCAAAATCGTTGATCTCGCCCCAGTTGCTAGAAGTGTTCGCTCCTCCCAGCGTGCCGAGGTCGAGCTTGAATCCGTCGATGTCTATAAGTATGCGTGAGCTTAGAAGCATCCCCAGCAAGCTATCCTGCTCCCCCGGTGGCAGGTTCTGAGCCATGATCTCCGTCCAGCCTTCATCATTGAGGGACATCGCACACCCCAGAATGTCACCCTTCTCAGTGCCCAAATCGGTGACTTTGTAACTCGTTTGAGCCGCCGTACTACTGAAGCAACCCAGAACTATCATCGCGACCCATGGCATACAGAAATTCCGCAACCGCCCTAATGCGCTCATATCTTCTCCTTTTCGTCCGAGGAAAGTTTCCGTGCCGATTTCTATGCCCATTTCCGTGCCAAGACGAGTGGCGATTTACCTCAGCTACCACTCGACGTCTCACAGTGAGTGTGCAATTGAGAGCAGAATTGGCTCACAACTTCACAAACTCCTACTGAGCCAGAACTAAAGCAGCAGGTGACGCTCCACCTTCACAACGATTACGTGAAGCAACAGGCACAACACTTCAGCGTTCGAAAACGAGTAGCGGACTAACAAGATCCTGGGGCGATCCCACGACGGCTGGAGCCACTGTTTCTCCAACTTCCCATACACTTTGGCGAGATCTTATGAAATTCGAGAACGTCAGCAGTCAACAGTCAGGGCGCTCAATCGTGATTGACTTTCAGATAATTAACATACATACCGGTACGTACGTTATAGGAGGATGTTCATATTGTTTAGAGCGTGTTAGATCTCTCTTGACCCTCGAATAGTTACCATACATGCTGATTAGTATGTTGGCGGCACGCAAGAATCAGAAACGTAGAGCGACGAGGCTGCGCGATCCCCAGCGCACACGGGAACGCTTGCTGCAAGCGGCGGCTCGCGAGATCTACAGATCGGGTTTCCAGAGTGCAAGCCTCGACACAATTCTGGCCTCTGCTCGCGTCACCAAGGGAGCGCTGTACTACCACTTCAAAAATAAGCAAGCCTTGGGTTATGCCGTCGTCGAAGAGGTCATCTCCCCCGACACCCGCGGCATGTGGGTGCGGCCTTTGCTGAGCGTCAAGGATCCTATCGACACTTTGATTGGCATTGTTCAAAGTCTATCCGTTCGGCCCGAGGATGTATGCGGTGGCTGCAGATTGAACAATCTTGCGCAGGAAATGTCCCCTCTTGACGCCGGATTCCGCAAGCGGTTGGAGACAATCTTCGATGCCTGGCGTGAGGCCACTGCCTCCGTTTTGCGAGAGGGCCAGATCCACGGAAGCGTTCGCCGCAACGTGGAACCCACTAACGCCGCCGGCCTGCTGATTGCGATGGTCGAAGGCTATGGCTCGCTGGCAAAGAATGCGCAGGATCCCAAAGTGATAAAGGCGGGGATCAAAAATATCGTGGGCTGGCTGAGGTCTCTGCGTCAGCCGGGCAACCACAAGCGAGTCTGATTGCATCGGTTCTAACGAATGGTTCCTTACATACCAACCGGTTCGTAGGCATGAAGAGTCAGCATCTCAATCGGGCGAAGCGCTTCAAACTACATCATGAAAAAGGAGAACGAACAATGACAAGGATCGCCGTGTCGCGCAGGAATCTGCTCCAAACGGGTGCCTGCGCGCTGGTTGGTGCCGTGAGCATGCCGGGACCGGCAAGGGCCAGCGCATCAGCAGGGCAGAGCTTAACGACCGAGGAGATTGTCCGAAAGTGGTATGCAGG
>DATNKB010000236.1:0-6035 GCA_035603595.1 Candidatus Dormiibacterota bacterium | reverse complement strand
TGCGATGACTGCAAATTCGTCCGGGGCCGTGGGGTCTGCGGAAATATCCGTGATCGCTGGAACCCACATTTCCGGCAGGCGTGGAAATTGAAAACTGCCGGGCATCTCTTCTCCACGAGGAAACGCGAAACCATTGGGCATCACGCCGACAACGGAGTAGGACTCTCCGTTCAATTCGAGAGTGCGGCCGACGACGCCGGGATCGCCGCCGAATTTTCTTTTCCATAAGGCGTAGCCGAGGATCACTTCGTGGTCATGGCCCGGGTGGTCTTCTTCATCGAGGAATGTGCGGCCGAGGCGCGGCGCGACTCCCATCGTGCGGAAAAATCCGGCGGAGGCGCGGACGCCGTCAATGCGAACCGGATCACCCGTGCCGGTGAGATTAAAGCCAGCGGCTTCGAATAGGCCGATCTCCTGGAAGCCTTTTGCGTCGCGCTGAAAACTTTGAAATGTGCGTGCGCCCCAGGGAATTTCGTTGTAGCCGAGGTCGATGCCGGGCGGCGTCTGGCGCCAGGGGAAGACGATCCGGTCGGCGTGAGGATACGGGAGTGGTTTGAGGAGAACAGCGTTCACGATGCTGAAGACGGCGGTGCTGGCGCCTATGCCGAGCGCGAGGGTGAGTACGGCTACGATCGTGAAGCCCGGCGATTTCGCGAGCATTCGTGCGCCATATTTCAAATCCTGGAGAAGCGTTTGCATCTTCATGTTCTCCGAACGAGTCGCGCCTGCACTACTTAGACTATGAATTCGCAGTTTCGATAGACAGAACTTGACCAGCGACGTGCCGGCAAGCACGAATGCGTCTGTGGGCGCCACCCTGCCGCGAAATTGATTCAGCTCCGCAGTTCGATTGCCACTGACTTTGGTTAGTAAGTGTCTCTAGGACAGAATGTTGCGGAAAGTAAAGAGCCGGGGTTGTACGGTTCGATGCTCGAACGTGGGAGCAGAGATTTCGAAAGCGGACACGCCGCGCCATGGTTACTTTGCTTTTTCGAGTTCCTCGATGATGGCGGGGACGATTTCGAAGAGGTCGCCGACGATTCCGTAATCGGCTACCTCGAAGATGGGGGCGTTCTGATCCTTGTTGATGGCGGCGATGGTACGCGAGCCTTTCATGCCTACCACGTGCTGGATGGCACCGCTGATTCCCAGTGCGAAATAGAGCTTGGGCGCGACTGTCTGGCCCGAACTGCCGATCTGGCGCTCCATGGGGAGCCAGCCTTCGTCGCAGATTGGGCGCGAAGCGCAGATTTCACCGCCGAGGAGCTTGGCGAGTTTTTCGGCCATGGGAATGTTTTCGGGGGCTTTGATGCCGCGACCGATGGAGACGAGGATGGGGGCTTGGGTTAAGTCGACGGCTTGCTTGGCTTCGCGGAACAGCTCGAGTGGCTTGGTGCGGATTTGCTCGGGTTTTAGATCGACGCTGACAGGTTTCACCGGCGCTTTCCCGCCGGCATGTTTCGTGACGAGGTCGGCGCGAAAGGCGCTGGCTTGAAATGATGCGATCCACGGTGGGTCGCCTGCGAATACGACGTCTGCTGCGGTGCGGCCTTGAAACATTTGGCGCACGAAGATGAGTTTGCCGTTCTCGTAGCGATAGCCGATGCAATCGCCAATCATGCCCTTGCCCATCGAGGCAGCGAGCTTGGGAGCAAAATCGCGAACTTGGTATGTGTGCGGTAACAGGACGAGGTCCGGTTTCGTGGTTTCGATTACCTGACGCAGGGCCAGCGAGAATCCGTCCGGCGTGTATTTTTCGACCAGGTCGTGTTCAACCAGCAGCACTTCGTCGAGCTGTGAGCCAGCGAGTTCGTCGGCAAGGGGTGCCACCCCTTTGCCGATGACCAGGCCTGTAAGGCTGCCTTTCGTGTGCTGGACGATCTGCTGCGCGGCTGCCAGCGTCTCGAAGCTGACTTTGTTGAATTTGCCTTCGCGCTGTTCGGTGGCGAGGAGAATTTTCATTTAGAGCACCCGCGCTTCGTGCTTCAGCTTTTCGATAAGCTTCGCTGCTATTTCCTTCGGCTGCCCGGTGATGAATTCGGTTTGCTTCGCTTTGTGCGGGACGTAGATGCGCTCCACGTGCTGCGTGGGCGCATCGGGCACACCGAGCGACGCGCGCTGGACTGTGGTGATTTCTTTTTTCTTCGCCGCCATGATGCCTTTCAACGTGGCGTAGCGCGGCTTGTTGATGCCAGATTGAATCGAAAGCACTGCTGGGAGGGGCAGCTCGACCCATTGAAACCAGCCCGCCTCGAGTTCGCGCTTCAGTTTCATTCGCGAATCGGTCACTTCGATTGCCATGATGATCGTGGCGTGCGGACGTCCCAGCAATTCGGCGAGAAGGACGCCGGTTTGTCCGAATCCCTGATCATCACTTTGAAGGCCGGTGAGGATGAGGTCGAAATTTTCTGATTTGAGCGCGGCGGCCATGGAACGGGCGGAGCCAAGCGGGTCCAGCTTGTAGAATTGGTCGTCAGAGACGTGAATGCCGCGGTCGGCGCCTTTCGCGAGCGCTTCTTTGATTGTCTGCTTGGCGCGTTCGGGGCCCATCGAGATCGCCACCACTTCGCCGCCGTGTTTTTCTTTCAGGCGCAACGCTTCTTCGAGCGCGTAGCTATCGGGCTCGTTCGTTTCGAATCCGATGTCGGATTCGCGAATCCAGGCGCCGCCTTCGACAATGGCGAGGGGGGCATCTTTGGCGGGAACTTGTTTGACGCAAACTCCGATTTTCATTGTGCCTCTTTCAAATGCGGCCTCACCAGCGCGCAAGAACCTCAGGTCTGAAGACCTGAGCTACATTTACTTTTCATTCCAACGCTTAAAAATCAGAGAGGCGTTTGTGCCGCCGAAACCGAAAGAATTCGAGAGCGCATACTCCACCGCCGCTTTGCGGGCTTGGTTGGGAACGTAGTCCAAATCGCACTCCGGATCGGGATTCTCGTAATTCACCGTAGGAGGCAGAATCTGATCGACTAGCGCAAGTACGCTGATGCCAGCTTCGAGACCGCCAGCGCCGCCGAGCAAATGTCCGGTCATAGATTTCGTTGAGCTGATAGGAACCTTTTTTGCGCGCTCACCGAAAACGCGTTTCAGCGCGGTGGTCTCAATCGCGTCCCCGATTGGCGTCGAGGTGCCGTGGGCGTTCACGTAGCTCACATCGTCTGCCGAAATCTTCGCATCCTTCAACGCCGCCATCGTGACGCGGTAGCCGCCATCGCCACCTTCAGCGGGCTGCGTGATGTGATACGCGTCGCCGGACATTCCGTAGCCGACAATTTCCGCGAAGATCGGCGCTCCGCGCTTTTGCGCGAATTCGAGCGATTCGAGAATCAGTACGCCCGCGCCTTCGCCCACGATGAAGCCGTCACGTTGCGCATCGAATGGACGGCTGGCGCGCTCGGGTTCGTCGTTGCGCGTGGAAAGCGCTCGCATGGCGGCAAAGCCACCGACACCCATCGGGGTAATCGCAGCTTCCGAACCGCCTGCAATCATCACTTCGGCAGCGCAGCGCTGAATGATCTTGTAGGCGTCGCCGATCGAATGCGCGGAGGCTGAGCACGCAGTGGCTGTCGCGCTATTCGGGCCTTTCGCGCCGTAGCGAATCGAGACATGCCCGGACGCGAGGTTCACGATCGAAGCAGGAATGAAAAAGGGAGAGATCTTTCCGGGTCCGCCCTGAAGATATTTCGAATGCTCGCGTTCGATGACGTCGAATCCGCCGATTCCAGAGGCGATATAGACGCCGGCTGCATCCGCAGTTTCCGGCTTCAATTCGAGGCGTGCCATCTTCATCGCGAACTCGGAGGCCGCCAGAGCCAGTTGGATGAACCGACCCATTTTTTTCAGTTCTTTTTTCTCTACCCAGACGAGCGGATCGAAATTGCGGACTTCACCGGCGATGCGGCAGTCAAACGCGGTTGCATCAAAATGAGTGATTGGGCCGATACCACTTTTGCCGGCGAGCAGGTTGCGCCAGACCTCATCGGTCCCAATGCCGCACCCGCAGACCAGCCCTACGCCCGTCACGACAACTCGGCGGTTCAAACCTGCATTCTCCTGTTCGGAATGGGACGGCCGGGCGGACTACTTACTAGCCTTGGCGTGTTTCTCGATGTAGTCAACGGCGTCTTTCACCGTGGCGATTTTCTCGGCGTCTTCGTCCGGGATCTCGATGCCGAATGATTCCTCGAAAGCCATGACCAGCTCGACTGTGTCGAGCGAATCGGCGCCCAGGTCGTCCACAAACGAAGCCGTCGGAGTGACTTCGCCTTCGTCCACACCGAGTTGCTCGACAATAATCTGCTTTACGCGCTCTTCAACGCTGGCCATTCTGATTTTTCCTCCGGTACGGTAGTCATCTAGCCCTTGAGCCACCACGACGGCCGGGGCAGCGCCCAAAATTGTACCGCCCATTCTATGCGCGGCCCAATGCTGGGGTCAACCTTTGTGCCACCACAACTACAAGATGCATTAACCCGAATCGCCACCTCACATCCAGCGTATAAGCCCTTGCAGCTTGGTGGCGGCTTCCTGAACTGCTTCGTCTACCGATCCGAAACAATTAGAGACTCCTCTGACATAACCGCTCATCGTATATTCGACAAAATAAAAATTCCCGGCTGCGTCCCGAGGCGGATAGCCTTCGAGTTTCTCGTCCGACGCATCCGAAATAGGATGCTCGAAAAAATTCGTTTTGATAATCCGTACTTCACATGGAACAGTGGCGTCATAGAGCCATTCGCCAAGCTTAACGATTTGCCTAACACGTTCAGCCATCGTCCAAGATCACCTTCTGCTTCCCTGCTTTCCAACACATCGGCGAACGCTAGCCCATGTGCAAGCCGCCATTCACTTCTAGCACTTGTCCCGTGATGTAGCTTGCTTCGTCGCTCGCGAGGAAGACAATCGCGGAGGCGATATCCTTATCCGAGCCAAAGCGTCCGAGCGGAATCATCGCTTTCATTTTGTCCTTGATCTCTTGCGAGAGCACGTCGGTCATCGGCGTGGCGATAAATCCCGGAGCCACGGCGTTCACGGTGATGTTGCGCGAAGCTACTTCGACGGCAATGGCGCGGGTGAGACCAATCAGGCCTGCTTTCGACGCGACGTAATTCGCCTGGCCGGCATTGCCCGTCTGCGCGACCACTGACGACAGATTGATGATGCGGCCCGAGCGCTGCTTGAGCATCGCGCCCAAGGCTTGCTGAATGCACAGGTGCGCGCCGGTTAAATTCGTTCGCAACACAGCGTCCCAATCTTCGAGTTTCATGCGTAGGGCGAGCGTGTCGCGCGTGATGGCTGCGTTGTTGACGAGAATGTCGAGCCGGCCGAATCTCGCCAGGACCTGTTGAAAGCCCGCTTTCACCTGAGCGGCATCGGCGACGTCCATCGGCACGGCCAGAGCCTCGCCACCCGCGCCTTCGATCTCCGAAACGAGCGACGCAAGTTTGTCAGCGCTTCTGGCCGCAACACCGACCTTCGCACCTGCTTCGGCCAACGCCAGCGCGGTGGCTCGTCCGATTCCTTGCGACGCACCGGTGACGAAGGCTACTTTCTCTTTGAGCGAAAACATCAGGTCTGCTTACCCTTCCGCGGCTTGCGCGCGCGCTTGCGCGATTTTTTCGATCGCGGCTTCGAGACTCGCTGAATCCTCAACGTTGAAAGCGCGAATCGAGCGATCGATCTGCCGCAGGAGCCCACTGAGGACTTTCCCGGGTCCGACCTCGACGAAAACCGTGACGCCCGCTTCGATCATTTCGTGGATCGAATCGAGCCAGCGGACGGACTGTGTGACCTGACGAATCAGGGCATCGCGCGCTTCGTCACCTGTGGTGACTGCTTCGGCGTCCACATTGGTGATCACCGGAAACTTTAGGGGGTGAAAATTCGCGGCGCGCAGGTCCGCTTCGAGACGCTGCTGCGCGGGAGCCATCATCGCGCAATGAAACGGCGCCGAGACCGGAAGCATCACTGCACGCTTTGCTCCGCTCTGCGACGCGATTTCAACGGCGCGCTTCACGGCTGCCGCGGCGCCC
>DATNKB010000235.1:0-3012 GCA_035603595.1 Candidatus Dormiibacterota bacterium | reverse complement strand
CCTTCAGCCACGCCGGCGGCGGCACCACGTCGCGACGACCGACAGCAATCATGATCAGCCGATCTATCCCAATAGAACCCGAGAGTTGACGGTTGACGGACCCAACCAGCTCTGGGTTGCGGACATAACCTATGTCGCCATCCACGAGAGCTTCGCCTATGTCGCGGTCATCCTCGACGCCTGGTCTCGCCGGGCGGTCGGTTAGGCAATCAGCCGCTCGATCGACGTCCGCCTGACGCTCGCCGCGCTTAAGGCTGCGATCGAGCGGCGAAAGCCGCCGCCAGGTTGCGTGCATCACAGCGATAGTTCGGTTCGCAAGGCGGATTCAAGTGGTCGTCGCAACACCTTGACGGGAGTTGCGATGAACATTCGAAAACGGCGCTCGGATCGTTCTGGGCGGGTGCGCTTGTTCTCACCAGGTCGACCGCCGGTGGCAGGGCGAGAGGAGCGGCGGCGATTTTGGGCAGCGATTGCGGCGGGCACGGCGAGTGAAGATGCTGCGGTCGGTGTCGGTGTCCCGCAGGCGGTAGGAACACGATGGTTCAGGAAGGCAGGGGGCATGCCGCCATCGATGTTTGGGCTATCGGCGAAGCCGCTCTGTGGTCGGTATCTCTCGTTTGCGGAGCGGGAGGAGATCGCGCTCCTTCGCGTTCAGGGCTACTCCATGCAGGAGGTCGCTCGCCGGCTCGGGCGAGTGGCATCGACAATCTCCAGAGAGCTGCGGCGCAACGCCGCCACCCGAAGCGGCGGCCTCGCGTATCGTGCGACGACAGCGCAATGGCACGCCGAGCGCGCTGCTCGCCGCCCAAAGCAGGCGAAGCTTGCGCGCAACGCGGCGTTAAGAACCTATGTCGAGGAACGGTTGGCTGGCGTCGTTGTGGCTCCGAGCGGGGCTCCTGTTCCCGGCCCGGTCGTGTCCTGGAAAAGCCGTCGGCACGGACCACGGAAGGACCGGCGATGGGCAAACGCCTGGAGCCCGGAGCAGATCGCCCGTCGCCTGCCGGTGGACTTCGCGGACGACGCGACCATGCGCATCAGCCATGAAGCCATCTATCAAGCGCTGTTCGTTCAAGGTCGAGGCGCGTTGCGCCGCGAACTGACGGCCTGCCTGCGCACCGGGCGCGTGTTGCGGATGCCGAGGGCGCGCACGCGCGGGCGAGGCAAGGCCTTCATCTCTCCCGAGATCATGATCAGCCAACGTCCGGCGGAGGCAGCCGATCGCGCCGTGCCGGGCCACTGGGAAGGAGACCTTATCCTGGGTCTTGGGAGTTCGGCGATCGGCACCTTGGTGGAGCGCACGACGCGCTTCACTCTGCTGCTATACCTGCCGCGCATGGCGGGCCATGGCCACGAGGCTCGCGTGAAGAACGGGCCCGCACTCGCCGGTCATGGCGCCGAGGCGGTACGTGACGCCATCTCGCGCACGATCGTCACGTTGCCCGAGCAACTGCGCCGGTCGCTGACTTGGGATCAAGGAGCTGAGATGGCCCAGCACGCGCGCCTCAAGATCGAGGCGGGCGTGCGAGTCTATTTCTGCGATCCTCACAGCCCATGGCAACGCGGCACCAACGAGAACACTAACGGACTGCTGCGCCAGTACTTCCCCAAAGGGACCGATCTCAGCATGCACAGCGCCAACGAGATTGCAGCCGTGGCCGCCGCCCTCAACTCGCGGCCCCGAAAGACGCTTGATTGGAAGACACCCGCAGAGGCGCTTGACCGGTTTCTCCTATCAGCCGACAAAGATCGTGTTGCGACGACCGCTTGAATCCGCCCAATATGCCGCGCAAGCCTACCGGCAGGCCCTCGACAGCCATGGCCTCGTCGGCTCGATGGGCCGGCGCGGCAATCCCTACGATAACGCCAAAGCCGAGAGCTTCATGAAGACGCTGAAGGTCGAAGCTGTCTACCCAATGGCTTACGAGACCGCCAGCGACGTCGCCGACGACCTTCCACGCTTCATCGACCAAGTCTACAACAGCCGCAGGCTCCACTCAGCCCTCGGCTATCTGAGCCCCAAACAGTTCGAGGACCACCACGCCCGGCAGACGGTCAAATCAGCGGCCTGATCTCTGTCCGCCCCCAGGGGCCCACTCCACGCCCGGGTCAGTTCTCAGTGGAAATCAACAGCCCAGGCGCCATGGACGAGGACCACTGTCGCGTCGTTCATCGCCATTCCTGCCTCCTCCGGTTACGCGCTTGAACTGAAATAACCTGTTTGTGTCGTCTGCGCAGGTTACATATCAACCATAGGAATAACTTGTCAATGGCCATTTTCTCGGTTATGCTATCTACAGATCCTCATCTGATTCGAAGGGACGCCGTGCCGGATAGACCGCCTGCGTTTTTCATCGCCGATTCGCTTGGCCTCGACTTCCTCAACTCGATAGCGACGCCGGTCGATCAGCCAATTGACTGGCTCGACAGCGGCGACGGCTTCGTCGGTTGGCTGGCTCAGGCCAACCTTGTTCCGCCGCAGGCGCTGAACGCGTTGATCAAGCAAGCGACGCCCGGCGAACTGGATAAGGTGGCCGACCAGGCGCGCGCTTTACGCGAATGGTTCAGGGGCTTCGTGCGCAAGCACATGGGGCGGCCGCTCACGCCGAAAGCGTTCCGCGACCTCAAGCCTCTGAACGCGCTTCTCGAGCGTGACGAAATGTTCAGTCGCGTAGCCGCGCATGAGGATTCAAACGGCCATCATTTAGAACTGCAAACGACGCGGCGTTGGCGATCGCCAGAATTTTTATTGTTGCCGATCGGCGAAGCGCTCGCGCGATGCGTGTGCGACGAGGCCTTCGCTGACATTCGGGCGTGCGAGGGACACCGCTGCACGCTTATCTTCGCGGACCATACACGGCGGCGGGGCAGGCGGTGGTGCAGCATGGCGATGTGCGGCAATCGAGCCAAGCAGGCCGCCCATCGTCACCGGGTCAAGGCTGAGCGCTGACCGCTTCAACCGATTTCAGGGCCTGACCGCCGTATTCGGTAACCGCGAGGTTCCGAGATCGATAG
>DATNKB010000234.1:0-5041 GCA_035603595.1 Candidatus Dormiibacterota bacterium | reverse complement strand
GGCATCGGCACAATTCAGGGACGCGTGCGAGCTCCGGTGAACCGGCTCGTTGGCGACGCGTTTGCGAACGCGCGCGAGGCAATTGCGGAAGTAAAAAAAGGCGGCCATGCGTATCCGAGGCTGACCGCTTTTCGATCGTCGAATGAATCTTTTGATCGCATCACAAATCTGGTGTACGGGCTTAATGATACATTGGTGCTGGGTATTACCGAGGAGCAATGGCGCGCGCTCAACACGTACGTGGATAACAGCGGCGTGGAAAGTGCGGCGCGGAAGTTGCGGGTGAACATCTCGACGCTTTCGCGAAATCTGCGGCGAAGCCATTTCCGGCAGCTGTCGGAAACGGTGAAGACGATGGAGATGTTCTTCCGGGACGAGTGGGGCTAGTTTGCACAAAAACGTGCAAATTTCTGAATTTGCATGAAAACGTGCAAGCGGCACAATCGGGCCAGAAAGCCAACCAGCGCGTACGGATAAGCGATGAACAAGCGGCGAGTGAGCGGATAAGCAACGATGAATGCGATCGAAATATTTCTGATTCTGTGCCTTGCGCATCTCGCGTCGGATTTCCTGCTGCAGACCGATGCGATGGTGAAGGCCAAGAAGCACGGCGTCACCGCATACTGGAAGCACGGGTTGATTCACTACGTGGCGATCGTCGTGGTGACAATCTTCGCGGATCCAGTGCTGCTGGCGCGCGTCCGGTTTCAGGCGATTTGCGTTGCGCTGATCGGCGCGCATCTGCTGATTGACTTTTTCAAAGAGCGTCTCACGGCAGCTGCGAAGATTCGAGACAACGCGATTACGTTTTTGACCGATCAGGCGGCACACACTGTGACGATCGTTGCGGCGGCGTTGCTCGTTACTGGCACGAGCCCGGTGGCCGCTGTTGCATGGCTTGCGGCGCTTGTCCCGCATCGCGACAGAATTCTTGCGGTGCTGGTGATTTATTTTGCGGTGGTGTTCGCGGGAGGCTACGCGATCCGTTATCTCACGCGTCCGCTGACCCGCCATCTTCCGCAGCTTGGCGACGAATCGACGCTGAGTTTGCGCAACGCGGGAATGTATATCGGTTGGCTCGAGCGCAGCCTGGTGCTGACGGCGATGATTTTGCGTTCGCCCGCGACGGTCGGGCTGGTGCTTGCGGCAAAGTCGATCGCGCGATTTCCGGAGATGGGCAAGTCGGAGCGCTTCGCGGAGTATTTTCTTATTGGCACGCTGCTGAGTTTACTTGTCGCAATCTTTGGCGGCATCGTGTTGCTGAAGGTGCTCACCGGCCGAGTTACGCTGGGGCAGTAATTTGGACGAACATCATGAAACTGAAGTTGTGCGTCATTCGTATTTTTGCAGCGATTCTCATATTGACCCTTGAGGTTGCTCCTGTTTTTCGTGCACAGGAGACAGCGCCGTCAGGCGGCCTGACGATTCCTGCGCTCGCACAAGCACTGTCCGTCGAATTGCAAAAGCATGGTGTGTGGCGTGTGCTGATTCTCGATCTCGAAGACCCGGATAGAAGCACTACGCCGTTCGGTGTTTGGCTTGCTGATCAGCTTGCTGCGAGGATTGAGCCGCCGCTTGAGGTAGTCGATCGCAAGTCATCCCGCTCCTCCTTGGATCGATTGCGTGTGCCAGGCAAGAACGAATTCGATGCGAAAGCTACCGAAGCGCTCGCGAAAAGCCTCAACGCTACGCTGGTTACAGGCAGTTACAGCGGTGCGGATAATGGCCTTGGTGTCTCGTTGCGGTTTGGAATCCAGCTAGACCTAAATAACACGATATATGAAAAACTGGCGATGACCGACGAAATCAAATCACATCTAACCGTGCCACTCGAATCGCTCGTTCCCACCGGCGGTATATTCAGGGGAGGTGAAGGGGGAGTGACCCTTCCCCGATGTCAGCATTGCCCGAATCCCCGGTATACGAAAGCTGCGTCGAATCGGCGTGTTCAAGGGACGGTCGTTCTTTCCGCGGTGATTGACCCGAAAGGCCGTGTGTCGGACGCCTTCGTATATAAGAAATTAGATCCCGACCTTGATCGCAGGGCAGTTGAAGCAGTACGAGGATGGAACTTGACCCCAGCCATGAATGTCGATGGGAAACCTGTTTCTTGCCGTGTTCCGATTGAAGTTATCTTCCGACTATATTGATGATCACCCAGAAAAGACGGCGTCTAGGGCGGCGTCGGCGGTGCGGTCCCAGTCGCGGGCGCGGCGGGTTTCGCGCTGCGCTATTGCTGCGCGCTGATCTGTGCGCGTTTGGCGGCGCGACCATTCGATGGCGCGGACGATGTAGTCGCAGGCGGCGGCGTTGAGCGGCTCGAATTCGCCGGCGCTACTTTGCAATGTGAAGCAGTGCTCGTAGTCGCCGCGCGCGGGGTATGGGCCTAGCGCGGGGATGCGGATGCCGTCTTCGGTTTCGGATGTGAGCGCGCGCCATTGTTCGGGCGAGCCGTAAAATTCGGGCGGCATCCAGCGTTCGATGTGCCAGCGATCGACGGGCAAATATTTCGGGACCTGGCGCAGCTCGATCGCTTCCCTGCTGACGTTGCCGTGGGCGTCGCGGTCAGTCCAGCGACCGCCGATCCAGGTGAGGCGCGCGCCGCCCCACACGACGCGGAAGTTCGGTTCGCCGTAGCAATTGGTGCCGCCTGCGCGCGTGATGCGGGCGGCGATCGCGGCGGGGGTGTCGTGCGTTTCGCGTGTGACGCGGATCCGCGGGGGCGCGGAGTTGCGGGATTTGGAGGGCACGGCGTTGAGTGTGGCGGTTGAGAGCGTTTTAGATTGAGGTGCTTCTGACGCGTGCCTAGTCTACGTTGCGAATTTAGAGGGCGGCTGCAGTGATGCAGCCGCCCTTTTTGTTTTTGTAGCGCAGGCTTCAGCCTGCGCCTGCGTAAGAACGCAGCTGGATCATTGATGCTTGACGATGAGCACGATTGCGTTCGTTTCAGTAGGGCACGGCCCCGCGAACCCATGACATGCCGTGCCGCTACTGTGGCGAAAGAACGCAGTCGCGGTTTGTGCAGGTATGGCGGGTGTCGCGCTGCGTTTATACGGTGGCGCAGGCTGAAGCCTACGCTACTGAACTTCTAGTAGCCGGTGGGGATGGCCAGGTTGTCGATGAAGGCGCCGCTTCTTGGCGATTCGTTCCAGACTTGGAAGCCTGTGACGAAGTAGAAGATGTACGCCGAGGCGAGGCCGCCGCTTGCGCCGTAAATCGGGAACACCGTTTGGCCACCTACGTCGTAGAAGTCGATGTCCTGCATCACGGCGCGTCCCCAGTGCGAGAGGTCGAGGAAATCCACGCGCGACTGGTTGGCGTTGATCGAAGATTTGATCGGAACGCCGGCCATTGATTTTTCGCCGGTGAAGAGCAAGTCGAGATCGCTCGCGCGCCCGCCTGCACCTTCCTTGATGATTTGCGAGATCGTCACGCCGAGCTGTTCCCACTGATGCTCCTGCTCGAGCGACGTGTACGCAATTAATTTGCTCACCTGATTCGTGCCCAATGCTTTGCGCACTTTGTTAATCGCAAGCCGCACGGCGCCGGGCGTGAGCGTGGAATTATTTCCGTTCACGCGCGGAGTGGCAAGCTCGACGGGATACGTGGCGCGATTCAAATTGAGCCACGTGCCGGTGGTCGCGTTCGACTGGTGATAGAGCAGGCCGAAGAGCGACACAGGCTGCGCGCCGGTGAGGCCATCGTGAACAATCACGTCGTTCGCAGTGGTGCCGGCGGGAACTGCGTCCACCGTAATCGTGCTGGCGAAGGGATCGACGGCGGTGACGTTGCACGAGCCGCGATTCGTGGTAAGCGTGGGATCGTAGACCTCGATCGTCTGGTTGTAATAGACGAGAACGGAACCTGGCGGCTTGGCCATCGTGAACGTGGTCGAAGCGATCGAGGTGATCGTGCCGAGCACGCCGTTGCCATTGGTCTGCATCACTTTGTCGAGGAAAGCGCGGAATTGCGCCATCGCATTTTTCACTTCGCGCTTGGCGGCGTTCTCGATCGCTTTCTCGGGCGCGTTCGAAGCGTACTCGACGAGCTTGGTGATTTCGACGGCGTGGCGGAAAAATACGGGCGTCACTTGCGCGACGTCGTAGATCGTGCCGGAACCGCGGCCCAGATCGCCGCCGTCCATATTGGCGAGGCCTGCTTTGCCTCCGGGACGAATTTGCAGCGGGAGGCGCATGTTGCGCGAGCTGACGCGTTCGACATCACCGCGCTGCTGGATCATGGTGAGCAGGATGTCGTCGCGTTCGTAGAGAAGCGGAAGTTTGTCGCGGACTTTTTCGAGTTGCAATGCGACGGATTGCGAATTTTGCATTTGTGCCATGGGGGAGTCTCCGTTGTGGGTTTTGAGTTAGCACAGGCGTCCGCCGAAAGGCGGCTTCTTGAAAACGACGCCTGTGCCGCGGGTTGCAGTAGCGTAGGCTTCAGCCTGCGCCGCAAGATGCCAGGTGCGAGGTGATGCGAAGCGAGGAAGCGAAAGAACGCGTTGTTTGGTTCTGCTGATTTGTGCGATCGTGCTGCGTTCTTACGTGGGCGCAGGCTGAAGCCTGCGCTACTGAAGGGCAAAAGCTGGGCGGCGTGATAATCTTTTCTTATGATGCGACGGTGCGGAATGATGCTGAGACGAACGACGCTTACGCCGATATTTCTTGCGCCCCTGATGCTGCTGGCGCTTCTTGCTGCGCCGGCCGGTGCGCAGGTAGGACAGCAGCCCAACCGCAATCGGCGGCCGCCGCCGACGGCGCCGCCATCCTCTACTATGCCTGGTGAAGTGCCTGGCGCCGGGCAATCAGCGGATCCCAACTCGCTGCAGACTTCCTATCCTGGCGCGAACGCAACGCTCGAGCGCGCGTTCATCGCGATGAATTTGCGCAAGCCGGATAGTGCGCCTTTTCATCAGCTGGTGCGCTTTCACTACGAAGTGGCTGGGCAGGTGCAGGACGGCACGTACGAAATTTTCTGGTCGGGCACGCAGCACTACCGCGAAGTGTTCCAATTGGGCAGTGCGCAAGAGACCGACGTGGCT
>DATNKB010000233.1:0-7817 GCA_035603595.1 Candidatus Dormiibacterota bacterium | reverse complement strand
GTAAAAAATCAACACTCTCCGAATTTTCGGAGAATGTCGAACGCATCGAGCTGCTTTTTCGCCGGTCTCTTCTTGTATACGCAACGCTGCGGCGATTAGTTCCGGCGCGATAGAAAATTAAGACAATATTCATCAAGTCGGACTTTCTACTTTCAGTTCGGATGCACCTTTTTGGTGCACACGCTTTTTGTGGCCTTCGGGGCTCACATTGACACCCTGACCACGCTCAGGAATAATCGCTCGACATGATCGGTTCGCTTCGCGGCAAGCTCATTGAAAAACGCCCCAATCAGCTCCTCGTTGATGTGAATGGCGTGGGCTATCAGGTGCAGATTCCGCTCTCCACGTTCGCGAGCCTCGCTGCGCTCCACGCCGAGACGAACCTGTTGATACACACGCATGTGCGCGAGGACCAGATCACGCTGTATGGTTTTGTGACAGCGCGAGAAAAGCAGTGTTTTGAGCTGCTGATTTCCGCGTCTGGCGTGGGGCCCTCGCTCGCGTTGAAGATTTTGTCGGGTATGAGCATCGAAGAGCTGGTTCCCGCAATCCGCAAAAGCGATCTCGCGCAGCTTGTGAAAATTCCGGGCGTGGGCCGCAAGACAGCCGAACGAATCGTCGTCGAGTTGCGCGACAAGCTCGTCGTGATCGACGTTCCGGAAGCGGGTAAGCCGAGTACGCGCTCTCAGCTCGAGGACGACGTGGCGTCAGCTCTTATGAATCTTGGTTACGATACGAAGTCGGTCGAGCGTGCCGTGGAAAAATCACGCGCGGCAAGCGGCAACGACTTCGAAAAACTGCTGCGTTCATCGCTCCAGATTCTCGGCAGCTCCGCGATGCAAAAATCGGCCCGCGCGGGTCGCGACGAATGACCGACAACCGCAGCCGAATCATTTCCGGCAAAGCGCTCGAGGAAGACGCGCGCCTTGACGCAACCGTGCGTCCGCAGAAGATCGAAGACTTCATCGGCCAGTCGCGCGTAAAAGAAAATCTTAAAATCGCCGTGGACGCCGCGCGCAATCGCGGTGATGCGCTCGATCACGTGCTGCTCTACGGGCCGCCCGGGCTCGGCAAGACCACGCTCGCGCAAATTCTCGCCAACGAAATGGGTTCGGCCATCAAAATCAGCTCGGGCCCGCTGCTCGAAAAAAAAGGTGATCTCACCGCCGTCCTCACTTCTCTTGATTTGCGCGATTTTTTCTTTCTCGACGAAATTCATCGCCTGCAGCCGGCGCTCGAAGAAATTCTCTATCCCGCGATGGAGGATTTCCGCATTGACCTGATCATCGGCCAGGGTCCCGGCGCGCGGGTTCATCCGTATCAGCTGAATCGCTTCACGCTGATCGGCGCCACCACGCGCGCGGGCTTGATCATGGCGCCGCTGCGCTCGCGTTTCGGCATCGTCCACCGGCTGGAATTTTATTCACCGGAAGATTTGCAGCGCATCGTGGAGCGCTCCGCAAAAATTCTCGGCATCACGATGGATCGCGAAGGCGCCGCCGAAATCGCGCGCCGCAGCCGCGGCACTCCCCGTGTCGCGAATCGTTTGCTCCGGCGCGTCCGCGATTTCGCCGAAGTGCGCGCGAATGGGGACATCACGCTCAGCGTCGCGCGCGATGCGCTCGCAATGCTCGGCGTCGACGAGCACGGCCTCGACGAAGTGGACCGCAACTTGATGCTCACGATTATTCAGAAATATTCAGGCGGCCCGGTGGGGCTGAATACGATTGCCGCCTCGCTCAGCGAGGAAGAAGACGCCATCGAAGAAATCTACGAGCCTTACTTGATGCAGCTTGGCTTGCTCGATCGCACTCCACGTGGCCGCGTGGCGACAGCGCTTGCTTACAAGCATTTCGGCTTCGATGAGCCGCGCCGCCAGCCCGCGCTTTTCAGCTAGCCGTTCAACTGGCATTTGCGCCGTCCCCCTTTTACCGCCGATTAGAATTCTTCAAATTGCTGATTCTTCAAGGCTTGCCGTGATTTTTAATCGCGGAACCGTGTATTAAAACTCCGGTCCCGACCATCCCCTGCAATCCTGCTTTAAGTAAGATGCTTGCTCGGCGGTGCCAGTGGTTTCACCGCGTGATTCATACCGGCGCGGCGGTTGCCAATTGGGGGCTTAGGAAAGCGGCGGCGAGCCACCCCTTCGGCTCCCTCAGGGCAAGCCGCCCTTCGACTCCGCTCAGGACAAGTTGCACTCCAAATGGGCCAGGCCGAGTCGCAGAGCTCACCGGTACTCAGGATGCCAACGAAGCCATCAAGCTTTCAAAAGGGAGCGCGCTAGAGGACATTCGCATGGGGACTTTAGCGGCGAGGTTTTCAGATTTTCTTGCGGCCTTCGCGACCGTCAACAGATAACGCACCGGCTGACAGGCCTCCGACAGCAATTCCGCCTGCAGCGAGGCCGCCCATTGCGATGGCGCCGAGCGCTAAGCCACCCATCGCAATCAGCCCGATCGAGATTCCACCTAGTGCGACGACGCCCATTGCTTTGCCGCCGAGGGCCAGGATGCCTCGAGCGCTGCCACCGAGAGCGATGTATCCACGAGCTGAGCCGCCCAGGGCAAGCCAGCCGCGCGCTTCGTCACCAATGGCGATGATGCCGTGGGCTTTGCCGTGAGGTTCGTCGAGATCCGGATCGGGTCCGAGGGCGACATCAACCAACGGCAAGCCGGCAAAGGTTCGTTTTGAGCGGCTGCGAATCGATTTTTCGGAGTGGCGTGGCATCTGATTTCGCGACTCATTTGAGGCTACGTTGGCGCATGGAGGGTGTCAACGGCTTAGAACAAGCGCGCAGGGCTGCCAGTCCACTTTGGCTCTACCCGCATTATTAATCGCCACTACCATCCGTTATGCGCGACATCCACATTCGTCCTGCTGTTCGAAGCGATCTCCCGCGACTTACCGAGATTTACAACCACTACGTAATCCATACGCCGATCACATTTGACCTCGCGCCGCATACGGTGGAGGCACGCGTACCCTGGCTTGAGCAGTTCGCCACGAGTGGCCGTCATCGTCTGCTTGTGGCTGAAGAAAACGACGTTGTGGTCGGATATGCAGGGACCACGCGATTTCGCAATAAAGCGGCATATGAGACGAGCGTTGAGACCACTGTTTACTGTAGCCACGATGTGATCGGGCACGGAATTGGCAGCCGTCTTTACGCGGCCCTTTTCGAAGCGATTGGCGAGGACATCCACCGCATCATTGGCGGCTACACGCTGCCGAATGCGGCCACGCTTGCGTTGCATGAGCGATTTGGATTCAAACAGGTTGCGGTTTTCAGCGAAGCGGGGCGCAAATTCGGGCGCTTCTGGGATGTGGGATTTTCGGAACGGCCGCTGCGGTTGTAAGCGTGCCGCCCGGACTCTGCCCGAATCCGATTTGAGCGGATTTGCGTACATGTTGCAGAGCCTATGACCACAATTCTTAAAGCCTGTCTGTTCGTGATGTTCGTCGCCAATTCGGTATTTGCTCAAACTGGGGGAGCACAGGTTCCACGTCAACCCGCGCAACAACACGATGCACAACACGACGCACAACACGACGGGCGATTAAAGTGGCGGCCGTGGTCTGACGCCGTGTTTGCCGATGCGAAGCGTGAGAAACGCTTTGTGCTTCTTGATCTCGAAGCGGTGTGGTGCCACTGGTGCCATGTGATGGACGCGAACACGTACTCCGATCCCGCGGTGATCAAGCTGCTTGAGTCGCGTTACATCACTGTGAAAGCCGACCAGGATTCGCGGCCGGACCTTTCGAATCGCTACGAAGACTACGGGTGGCCGGCGACGGTGGTGTTCGACGCGGAGGGCCACGAAATTGTTAAGCGGCAAGGCTATCTGGCGCCGGACGAAATGGCTTCGATGCTGCAGGCGATCATTGACGATCCCACGCCGGGGCCGTCGGTGGAGGGGGAAGCGAAACTTCAGTTGCCTTCGAGCCCCCTGCTAACGGATGGGCTACGCGCGCAATTAAAGACAAATTATCTCGCCGGCTATGACGCGGCGCAGGGAAGCTGGGGCACGAATCAGAAATATCTCGACTGGGACTCGGTGGAATATTCGATGGCTCTCGCGCGCATAACGGGCGACACGCAGGCCGAGCATATGGCGCGGCAGACTTTGACCGAGCAGCTTCATCTGCTCGATCCAGCGTGGGGCGGCGTGTACCAATATTCGATGGGATACGACTGGAATTCGCCGCACTTCGAAAAAATCATGCAGATGCAGGCGGAAAATCTGCGGATCTATTCGCTGGCTTACGCGCAATGGGGCGATCCTTCCTATTTGCACGCGGCGCAGGAAATTCGCCGTTATCTGAAAACGTTTCTCACTTCGCCGGAGGGGGCGTTCTACACGAGTCAGGACGCGGACCTGATCGAGGGACATCACAGCGCGGATTATTTCGCGTTAGGCGATGCGGAACGGCGAAAGCAAGACATACCGCGCGTGGATAAGCACGAGTATGCGCGCGAAAACGGCTGGGCCATCGCGGGGCTTGTGGCGTTGTATGACGCGACTGGCGACACGGAGGTCCTGAAGGACGCGACGCGTAGCGCGAGATGGGTCATCGCGAACCGGGCTTTACCTGGCGGCGGGTTCCGGCATTCGAGCAAGGATGCGGGCGGGCCTTATCTGGGCGATTCGATTGCGATGGCGCGCGCGTTTCTTGCGCTTTACGGCGCGACCGGTGACCGCGAGTGGCTTGCGCACGCGGAAGCTGCGATGAAATTTATCGGCAAGAATTTTCGCGACGCGCATGGTGCAGGATTCCTTACTTCGAAGACGCCGACGGATAAGAGCTACACACCGCATCCGCAGCGGGATGAGAACGTGATGGTGGCGCGTACGGCGAATCTGCTCTTGTACTATTCGGGGGATACGGCGTACGAGGATTTCGCGAAGCAGGCGATGCGGTATCTTGCGGCGGCGCCGGTTGTTTACAGGCTGCCGGCGTCGAGCGCGTTGCTGGCCGATCTTGAATTGGGAAGCGCGCCGCTGCATTTGACGATTGTGGGGAAGAAGGATGACCCGGTGGCGCAGAATCTTTTCCGGGCTGCGCTGCGGTATCCCTCGAGTTACAAACGCGTGGAATGGTGGGACGCGCGCGAAGGACGATTGCCGAATCCGGATGTGCAGTATCCGCAGTTGAGCCGGGCGGCAGCGTTTGTTTGCACGGGACGGGCTTGTTCGCCGCCGATTTTCAAGGCTGAGGAATTTTCAGGGCGCGTGGATAAATTGTCGGCGGCGAAAGCGGGGCTGTGATTTGGCGTGGTCGGGACACAAGAAAATCGAAATTGCCTGAGTGGTGGCTTTCGCGAGTGGGCGTGCTCGGAGATTTTGAACGGGTGCTGCGAGGGTAGACGCACAGGCCCTTCGGTCCTCAGGGTAAACAGGAGTGCCTGTGCCACTTGAGGCGATGCGAGATGTTTGTGATTATTCGCAGCGCAGGGAGACCATCGGGTCGATGCGGGCGGCGCGGCGGGCGGGGATGTAACTGGCGAGAAGCGCAATCAGGGTGAGCAGGGCGGCGATTGCGACGAAGGTCAGCGGGTCTGTTGAACGCACACCAAAAAGAAGGCTGCGCATCAGGCGAGTAAGCGCGAAGGCGCCAGCGAGGCCGATGGCCACGCCCGTCAGCGCTAGGATCATTCCCTGGCGCACGATGAGATGAAGAATATTCCTTTGCGTAGCGCCCAGCGCGAGGCGGATTCCGATTTCGCGCGTGCCCTGATTCACCATGTAAGCCATCACACCGTAGATGCCGATCGTCGCGAGAGCCAGGGCGAGGGCGGCAAAAAGTCCCAACATCATCATTGAGAAGCGGCGGCGGGCGAGGGATTCTTGCACGCGCTCGTCCATGGTGCGCACGTTGTAGATGGGGAGATCGGGATCGAGCTCGCGAATTTCTTTTTTTATGGCGGAGGTGAGGGTGGCGGGCGCGACATTGCTTCGCAGGACGACGTTCATCGCTGCCGTGGTGTACTGCGAGTGCGGAAAGTAAAAAGCGATGCGCGGATCGGAGTCGAGCGCGTCCTGCTTCACGCGGCCAACCACGCCGACGATCGTGATCCACGGTTGTTTGGAATCGAGGCCACCCGTGCGGATTCGTTTGCCGAGGGGATCCTCGTGCGGCCAGTACTGCTGGGCGAAATATTCGTCGATGATGGTGACTTTCTGTGTGGTTGGCGTGTCGAGGTCATTGAAGAATCGGCCCCGGCGAAGCGGGATTTGCATCGCTTCGAAATAGTGGCCGCTGACGATGCGTTCATCGGCGTTGATGAAATTTTCGCCGGGAGGCGGCGTGCGTCCTTCGATGGTGATGGGCCCCCAGGCAAACATTTCGCTGAGCGGAAGCGATGTGACGGCGCCTGCAGCTGAAACACCGGGAATACGCTCGAGGCGCTCGTTGAGCTGGCGGTGGGCGGCGAGCACGGTGGGGCCATCCTTGTAGCGCAGGCCGTTGGTGGTGAGTTCGAGGGTTAGGACGTTGTGCGGATTGAAACCGGGTGCGACATTCTCGAGACTCGCGAAGCTACGAATCAGCAGGCCAGCGCCGATCAGCAGCACAACCGAAAGCGCGAGTTCGGAAACCACGAGCAGGCGGCGAAGATTGTTGCCGCGTCCCCATACGGCGCCTGTGCCGGCTGAGCCGCGCGTGCCGTCGCTCAGAATGGTGTGCATATCGAGGCGCGCGATGCGGAGGGCCGGAGCGAGGCCGAAGAGAATTCCGGAAACAATGGAAAGCGATAGCGTGAAGAGCAGAGCCTGGCGGTCAACGCCGATGTCGCTCAAGCGCGGGACGCTCTTTGGGCCGAGCACGTGAATCCAGTGAACGCTGAGAATCGCGAAGATGATTCCGAGCGCGCCTCCGCAGAGCGCGAGCAGGATGCTTTCCGTGAGCAATTGGCGAATGATGCGGCGGGCGCTGGCGCCTAAGGCTGTGCGCACGGCGATTTCTTTCCGGCGAGCGACGGCGCGGGAGAGCAAAAGATTTGCGACGTTGGCGCAGGCGATCAAGAGGACGAACGCGACGGCGCCGAGCAAAATTATCAAGGTGCGTCGGGCGTCGCCGACTACTTGTTCCTGGAGCGGCACGATTCCAAACGTAAGGCCGCCATTGGGCGGATATTCCTTGGGATGATCCTGGCGGAGGCGGGCGGTGAGCGTGTTCATTTCGGCTTGCGCTTGTGCGACGGTGACGCCGGGCTTGAGTTTGCCGACGATGTTGTAGTCTTCGTGGTCGCGATCTTGCGCGGCATTGGGCTGCATCGGAAAGGGCAAAAGAATTTCCGCCTGATTTTCAGCACCGTAGAGAGTGGGCATCACTTCGCGCGGAAGTGAGAAGGATTTCGGGAGAATGCCAACCACTTCGCGCGGTGTTCCGTTGATGGCTATTGTTTTGCCGAGGATGTGAGGGTCGGAGCCGAAGCGGCGCGTCCAGGTGCCGTAGCTGAGAATCGCCGTGGGATTGTGGCCGGCGATATCTTCATCGGGGAGAAACAGGCGCCCCATCGCGGCGCGATAGCCGAGCATCGGGAGAAGATTCGAGGAGATGCGAATTGTGCCGATGCGTTGGGGATCGCCGTTGCCGGTGAGATTATCGTTGGTGCCGAAGGCGATGGCGGCGTCTTCGAAGCCGGAATGGCCATTCTTGATGTCGAAATACTGCGCGGTCGAAAACCAATCTTGCGTGATCCCGAGGCCGGGCGAGCGGTTCCAGAGGATGACGAGCTGGGTGGCGTCTTTGTAGGGAAGCGGGCGAAGCAGAAGCGCGCTGGTGATGCTGAAGATGGAAGTGTTCGCGCCGATGCC
>DATNKB010000232.1:0-6971 GCA_035603595.1 Candidatus Dormiibacterota bacterium | reverse complement strand
AACGTGCTGAGCCTAATCAACTTCCACGACGCGAGTGGACTTTACCACCGGCGATCGCCTTTGGCGTTCGGCGAAACGCGTGGCTCTCTCGCGATCGATATAGACGCGCGCAAACTTCTCGCCGTCTTTGTAGTAAATCGTTACCTGCCAGTGGCGGTGCTTTCTGCGCCGGTCCCGCCGCATGCGGCTGGACTTTCTGGGACTTTTCGTTTTCGCCATAGCTCCTCTGATCGAACTTCTGTGTCAGGGACTATCGCAATTCCACGGCGGCAGCGCAAGTAACAACTTGGGGGTTAACTTTCGCACTATGAACTACAAAATGGGTGCGACTTTGTGCCGGCACGTGCGTCCAATCTCTTGGATGAATTGTTCGAGATAAAGTTGCCGTGCTGCAACATTTTGATGTGGCCGAGCGTATCAGTAGTGAGGGGAAACAAAGGCTGGAGGGGCCATGGTCAGTTGCCAAAAGCGGGAAGTACAAATTGAAGATCTTCGGAATCACGGTTTGGAAGCGGTAATAACTTTGAAGCGGGTACTATCGTGCGGCGCTAAAGTCACTCCGGACCCAAAGCGGGCAGGGTTTTACGAGGTGGAAAGCCGTTCGACCGTCTATTACATCTACGCACCGCGGTTGAACGGGAAAGTCACGCTTCTTGCCACGTGGCCACGCGAGAACGAGTTAATGCATTCTGGCGCCGCCGCCTAATCTTCAACGCGAAACCGAATTCTCGATCGCAAACTCCGAAATCTTCGAATTCAAGTCGGCCAGAACGCTCTTGTTGAGCTTGTACACGGTTGGCGCGTCGCTGGTCTTCGCATACACAAAATCTCCGATTTCAGGCGTAAAGCTCACGGTGATTGCTTTTTTGTCTTTCGTCGTCAGCGCCATCTGCACGAGCGGTTTGGCGAGCTTGATTTGAATTTCGGCGCTCGGATGGTCAACGATTGCCATGGCACGAGCGTTGGCGACCGGAGGGAAAATCTTCCACGTCGCGACCGATTTACCCTTTATTTCGGGCGGCGCTTCCGCAACCCAATCCTGTTCCGATTTCGGAGTGATGACGATCGTGCCGTTCTCATTGTGCAGCTCGGCGCGGGTGAAATCGCTTTGCGTCAGGTGAAGTAACTTCTTATCGCGCAAATCGCCATAGTTCTCCGCAAGCTTCTTGTAAAGGGTCTCATTCACCTTAAAAATCATGGGACGCGACGAGTCCTTCGCGTAGTAATCGCTTCCCTCTTTCTTACCGACGAGCAGCGTCGCGGGCTTTCCGTTATCTTCGGTAGCGGTGAAGGTGATCGCCGGGGCGGCAAGGCCGTACTTGCCAAGGTTGTCCGCCGACTCAGCCACCACCGCCGTCATTTTCGCTCCCGTTATGGAGTTGAGCAGCGACGTGACGTCTGAATCGTCGGCAGGCTGGCCTGACTCCGGCTTCGCGAATGTCCATCCCGACTTCTCCTTTTTCGCCTCAATCTGGCCAGCCGAATTCTTCAGCGAAAACGAGTTCACATTGCTCTCCGCGAAATGCAGGACATTGTGGTCGCGCAGAAAATCAACCGAAAGATCGGTCTGCGTGCGAAGAGCGCTGGGCACCAGGGCCGCATCCTTACTATCAATCAGCCCATACACGTAAGTGTTGGTGAAATCCTTGTTGCCGATCTTGAGCGTGTGCTGCGTTCCATTCTGAAGCTTGAATTCAATTGAAACCGCGGGCGGGTCGAGCCCATACGCTTTGAGGCGGTCCGGAGTTCCGGGCTGGTTGGATTCGATGCGCGAGTTGCTGAGAGTCTCGATAATGCCGCTCACTAGACGCTGATCCGCCTCGGTCTGCAGCGGCTGCAGAATTTGCCAGGTGTCATTCTGCTTTTCAAGGCGAATCGGCGCCTCACTGGCCGCTTGCGGGCGAGTGATCACGAGCGACACAATCTCGGAGCCGGTCGGAATCGTGAAAACGGGCTTCGTAGTGTCCGCGGCCGATTTCTCCGCCTCCTTCTGGCCGCGTTTCCAATCAAAGTAATAAACCGCCGCACCTAGAACGATGGCTCCCAGCAGAATGAACAGAGTGGATTTCTTTATCATCGTTAATTTTCGATTTTATCGTTGGCCTGCCGAGCGGTAGTGCCTACCGTCGTTTCCACCAGATGTAAACTCCCGCGAGAATCACAGCACCGGGAAAGAAAACAACGTCAAGCCAGTGCAGCGCCGCTTCTTGTCCCGTCGTCATATTCACGCGCCGATTGGCGGGCGATTTCGGCCGAATCGAGATCAGATTCTCATCCTGCGCGAGCCAGTTGACGGTGTTATAGAAAAGATCGCCGTTGCGATAGTCGTTGATTGCGCGATTGGAGGCGAAATCCGAGTCGCCAATCACCACGAGACGCTCGGTCTTGTCGCCCGACTTGCGATTAGCGGCAACGCCGAGCGAGAGCGGCCCAAGCGTGTCGGTTTTGGGATTGTAGGCGATCTTCTTCTCTTTCAGGTTCGGCGTCGTAAAGCTGCGCGCCGAGGTCTTCAGCAGCTCGACGGCTTCGGGATCGGTTTTCGAAGCGTCGGCAATTGAAACCGTACGCGCCAGCGGAAAATACGTCATCCCGCCGGCGAATCCTTTCGTAATCGGGCTCGATCCAAAAGTAGTAACGAGGGGAATTCCCGGCCCGGCGCCAATCAATTGACCCATTCCGCTAGCGTCAATCACGACGTTGTCACCAACTTTGACGTTCCATGCCTGAAAGGTGTCCTGAAGCTTGGGATCCGTTTCAGGATCCACCTCAATCAGCGCCTTGCCGCCTTCGGCGAGATATTTCGAAATCGTCGCCGCTTCCGCTGGCACGAAAGACTGCGTGGGGCCAGGGATAACCAGAACGTCGCAATCCGAAGGCACTCCGTTGTCAGAGATGAGGTTCACGGTCTTATCCGTGTACGACTCCTTCTTGAGCCCCTGCTCGGCGGAGCTGTAGCCGGCGTTCGAAGTGTCGGCCACAGATTTTTCGCCATGCCCGGTGAGGAAGCAGACCATTTTCGATTTCTCGCGCGTCATTTTAATCAGCGCGGTGGTGACGTCTTCTTCGCCCACCTGACCACGAACGCCCGGCTCAATGCGTTCGGTGCGTGATCCGGATGCCGCGATCAAATCGCCGATGTGCGTTGCACCGAACTGCTTCGCAACGTCTGGCTTCTGTTCCGGATCAACCGATTGATATTTAAGGTGCGAGCCCAGGCTTAGATATTCGCCCATCAAATCGTCGAGAGCCGGGTCAGGCGATTTTGCGAAGTGGACGATCGTCACATCGTTGCTAAGCCCGCCAACGATCTTTTTCGTCTGATCCGAAAGTGTGTAGAGCTTTTCCGTGGTGAGGTCGAAACGCTTGTGATGGCGAAAGCCAACGAAATTGAGGAAAACGAGAATTGCTAGCACGGCAACCGTCAAGATGGCGGTATTCGTGCCGAGCCTCGAAGAGCGTTTCGAAAAGTATTGGACAAGGTAAGGAAACCCCACCGCCAGCGCCGCAAGGAAAACAACACCGCCACCGATCAGAAGTATTTTGCTGAAGCGCAGAAATTCGCCCTGAATCGTGTAGCGCAGATAACCCGCGATCAGTAGCGCGGCTGCGATCATCCAAAGAAATCGCGCCAGCTCTTTTCGATCCAATTTCATCCTATGATTCCCTCCCACTCCATGAGGCAGCCAAAAGATTGGCTCCTCAGGCGTGCCGCCAGCGCATCGATTCGAGCGAACGCACCGTCAAAAACATGCATAGAAAAATAAAGCTGCAGTAATAGATCAGCGCGGAAGTGTCCACCACGCCGCGGGTAAAGTCGTCGTAGTGCCGGACTAGCGACAGATAGCCGAACAGATCTCCCTTCCAGCCTTCTGCCCTTCTCCCTGCGTCGATCACCCAAATAACCAAGCTGACTGCGAAAGTCAGGACACCCGCGATCAATTGATTCTCCGTGAACGAAGAGATGAGCGAACCCAGCGCGAGCAGCGAACCGCCCAGCAGCAAAATTCCAGCGTAGCCGATCAGCAACATGCGCCACGGCAGGTGCGGCTCGCTGCGGAAATTCATAAATGCGAGAAGAATGGCGGTGGGCAGGATCATGATCGCGTAGAGAGTGAGCGAAGCGAGAAATTTGCCGAGCACGATTTCGGCGTCGGTAATGGGCGACGTCATCAGCAACTCGATGGTTCCGCGCTTGCGCTCCTCGGCGTACACGCCCATCGCCAGAAGCGGGCTGATGAACAGCACCAGGGTCGACATCAATCCCAGGAACGAGCGCAGCACAGCCCCCGGAACGTCGAAATCCGCCGGCGCCCCGAAACGCATGCTCTGCATTTCCGCGGAAAACGCGGATTGAATGGCTGAGGCGAGAATGATGTTGAAAAAGAATCCAGCCACGATCAGGAACACGCCGATCAGGATATAAGCGACGGGAGAAACGAAATAGTGGGCCAGTTCCTTGCGATAGATAGCGTAGAGGTTTTGCATCGCGGTCATCGCTCCTTATTATTCATTCCGATTTGGCGGACGGCTGCGCGTGAGCGGCATCGTCAGTGGTGAGTTCGAGGAAAATATCCTCGAGGCTGAGGCTCACGCCTTTCAACTCGAAAAGCGGCCAGCCTTTCTCGACGATTCTTGCCGCTATCGCGCTGCGAATATCTTTGCCCTCGGCAGCCTCAATCGTGGCCAGAACGTGACCCGTCAGCGGTGCCGCTTCAATCTGCACGCGGCTGGCGCCCGGAATCTGCGCGAGCACTTCGCGGAGCGGTTGCTCGGACGCCTGCACCTCCACGCGGATACGCTGCCCGCCCTTTAGCTGCGACGTGAGATTTTGCGGCGTGTCTACGGCTGCAATTTTACCTTTGTTGATGATCACCACGCGATCGCACGTCATGCTCACTTCGGGCAGGATGTGTGTCGAGAGTACGATGGTGTGACTCCCGGCGAGATTCTTGATCAGGTGGCGGACTTCGATAATCTGCTTGGGATCGAGGCCCACGGTCGGCTCGTCGAGAATAATCACGTCCGGATCGTGCACAAGCGCCTGCGCTAACCCGACGCGTTGCTTATAGCCGCGCGAGAGGCGCTTGATCAGCTCGTCGCGCTTATCTGTAATGTTCGTCTTTTCGAGCGCATCGGTAACGCGCTGCGCCCGCTTTTCCGCTGACACGCCTTTTATACGCGCGACGAAATCGAGGTAGCTTTCAACCGTCATATCCGGATAGACGGGCGGATTCTCGGGGAGATATCCGATGTGACGGCGAACCTCGAGCGAATTGTCGAACACGTCGAAGCCCGCGATGCGCGCCGTACCAGATGTGGCCGGCATGAAACTCGTCAGCATGCGCATCGTGGTCGTCTTGCCGGCGCCATTGGGACCAAGGAATCCCAGGATCTCGCCTTTGTTCACGGCGAACGAGATGTGGTCCACGGCGGTTCTTTCGCCGAATGTTTTCGTCAGATCCTGAACTTCAATCAAGGCACTCCTCCGCGACTCATTCACGCTTCCGTATCAATGGGAACCAGCAGGACTGCCGGGCTGCTACAGAGCCGACCTTTATACTAGAAACTCCCCGAGGTTGACAACAGGCGTGCTCAAACTCAGAAGTAATATTCCCAATCCTTAAGATGCGCGAACGATGCGGCCAAGTTGCCGAGCCTCCCGAATCACGCGGTTGACAGTGGCGTCCGGGCAGCATAACGTTCGCCGCCAGCACGGTCGTTGCAATGACATCCCGCTCGACAACTCGTGGGCTTCTCTTCGCGCTGTTCGCGATTCTTTTCGTCGCGGCTACGATGGCAGTGGCGCGTCATTCCGGCGTCGCAGGAATCTCCGCTGGTGCGTTCGAAGCGGTGCGGTGGATCGCGATCGTGCTGCTCGCTGCATACGCGGTGACACAGCGATCCCTCACCGCGTGGATTCTCGTTGGCCTAGCGGCTGGAGCCGAGCTCGGCCACGACGCCCCCGCCCTGGCGATGAAATTCCAGGTGCTTGGCACGATTTTTCTTCGGCTGATCAAAGTAATTATCGCACCTCTGCTTTTCGGCACTCTTGTGGTGGGCATCGCAGGCCACGCAGACATTAAAAAAGTGGGCCGCATGGGAATCAAGGCGATCGTGTATTTCGAGATTGTCTCGACGATCGCGATTTTCATCGGGCTCGCGGCGATCAACATCAGCCACGCCGGCGTGGGAATTCAGATGCCGGCCTCAGCGTCTGAAAACGTGCCGGCTGTAGCGCCACACACGGCAACCGATTTGATTCTCAACGTGTTTCCGGAAAACACCGCAAAGTCCGTAGCCGAAGGCCAGGTGCTGCAAGTGGTGGTCTTCAGCATTCTTTTCGGAATCGCGCTGGCGATGGTCCCGGAAGCAAAACGAAAGCCGCTGGTGTCTCTTGCCGAGAGCCTTTCCGAAACAATGTTCAAGTTCACGAATATCGTGATGCTGGCGGCGCCTATCGGAGTCTTCGGTTCGATCGCCTACACCGTGGGCCACATGGGCCTCGGCGTTCTGCTTCCGCTGCTAAAGCTGCTGGCGACAATGTACGTTGCGCTCGTTGCATTCGTGGCGTTCGTGCTGTGGCCCATCGCGTATTTCGCGAAGGTTCCTATTCTGCGTTTCGCGCGAGCAGCAGCCGAGCCGGTAACGATCGCGTTTGCGACGGCCAGCTCTGAGGCGGCACTGCCAAGAGCGATGGAAAACATGGAAGCGCTTGGAGTGCCACGTTCGACCGTCGCTTTCGTGTTGCCCACCGGTTACAGCTTCAATCTGGATGGCTCGAGCCTCTATCAATCGCTCGCGCTGATATTCATGGCGCAAGCTGCGGGCGTGCATCTCACTCTTGGCCAGCAGATTCTGATGATGCTCACGCTGCTGCTGAGCAGCAAAGGCACGGCGGGAGTAGCCCGTGCGTCGCTCGTAATCGTGCTTGCCACTGCAACGCAGTTCAATTTGCCGATTGAGCCATTTTT
>DATNKB010000231.1:0-15119 GCA_035603595.1 Candidatus Dormiibacterota bacterium | reverse complement strand
GGCTCTCTACCGCCGGATCCTTGAGAATTACGCGAGCGAGTTCCTGCTGGCGTTGAGACATCGCGTCAAACGAAATCGACTGCGGCGCTTCCGAAATTCCCTGAATGATTCCGGTGTCTTGATCAGGGAAAAAGCCCTTGGGAATCAAAATGTAGAGGACGATGGTAAGAATTAGGGTACCTAACGCCACGAAGAGCGTCGCCGTCTGGCGTTGCAAAACCCACTGAAGGGTCCGGCCATAAAAATCAATCACCCGCTGAAATACTCGCTCGGAAGCCTCGTAGAAGCGGCCTCGTTGCGAATCCGCTTTGTGGCGCAGTAGCTTTGCGCACATCATCGGAGTAAGCGTCAACGAGACGACAGCAGAAACTAGAATTGTGACGCTGAGCGTGATTGCAAATTCGCGGAAAAGCCGCCCGACAATGTCGCCCATGAACAGCAGTGGTATCAAAACGGCGATAAGAGAAATAGTAAGCGAAACGATCGTAAATCCAATTTGTTCAGACCCTTTCAACGCCGCCTCGAGTGGCGTGTCCCCCTCCTCAAGGAAACGCACGATGTTCTCAATCATTACGATCGCGTCATCCACCACGAAGCCCGTAGCAATCGTCAAGGCCATGAGCGTGAGGTTATTCAGGCTGTAGCCAGCGAGATACATCACGCCAAACGTGCCGACAAGCGAGACCGGCACGGCGATGCTGGGAATCACCGTCGCAGAAAGGCTTCGCAGAAAAAGGAAGATCACCATTACGACGAGCGCGATGGTGAGCATCAGTTCGAACTCGACATCTTGCACCGATGCGCGAATCGTTACGGTGCGGTCGGTCAAGACCGAGACTTTCACGGATGCAGGAAGCGTCTGCTGCAAGACCGGCATCAATTTCGTGATGCGATCAACCACTTGAATAATATTCGCGCCCGGCTGCCGTTGGATGTTCACGATCACTGCTGGCGTTGTGTTCATCCATGCAGCCTGCCTCACGTTCTCGGCGCTATCGATGATGTTGGCCACATCGGACAAAAACACCGGCGCGCCGTTGCGATAGGCGATAACCACGGGCTTGAAGTCCTTGCTCGTCAAAAGCTGATCGTTGGCCTGAATCTGATAATCCTGGCGGGGGCCGTCAAAATTCCCTTTCGCAAGATCGAGGCTCGTTTGCTGAATAGCAGTGCGAACATCCTCAAGATTGATCCCGTAGTGTGAAAGTGCTGTCGGATTCACCTGAATCCTGACGGCAGGCTTCTGTCCTCCGCTGATGCTCACAAGTCCAACGCCGGGAAGCTGCGAAATCTTTTGCACCAGGCGCGTATCCGCTAAATCTTCCACCTGAGAAAGGGGCACCGTGTCCGAGGTCAGAGCCAGCGTCAGAATCGGCGTGTCTGCTGGATTTGTCTTGCTGTAAAGAGGCGGCGTCGGGAGGTCCGCCGGAAGAAATGTCTGCGCCGAGTTGATCGCCTGCTGAACCTCTTGCTCCGCCACGTCGATGCTCAGGTCGAGCGAAAACTGCAACACGATCACTGAGCTGCCGTCAGAGCTCGTCGATGTCATCTGATTCAACCCGGGAACTTGGCCGAATTGACGCTCCAAAGGAGCAGTCACCGCCGACGCAACCACATCCGGACTCGCGCCAGGATAAAACGTAATGATCTGAATCGTGGGGTAATCAACTTCGGGAAGCGCTGAGACAGGCAACTGCAAAAATGCAACAAATCCGGTAAGCAGGATCGCTGCCATCAACAGAGAGGTTGCAACCGGTCTGAGAATGAACGGACGAGACGGATTCACGGAGTTTCCCCGCCGCCCCCGCTAGAATTCGCATTTGCGCCGCCGTTCGCAGCCGGCTTTTGAATTCTCACCGGAATGCCATCCTGCAACTTGTCGAACCCGTTCACGGCAACCACGTCTCCCGGGTTTATCCCCTCGACTGCAGTGGTGTTGCCGTCCGTGGTGCCAACTTTGACTGTGCGTAGCGTCGCTTTCTGGTCTTGGATGAGGTATACAAATGCTCCCTGGGCGTTCCTCTGAATACCGGAAGTGGGCATCAGCGTAACGTTGTGTTGAGTGGTGACTAAGAGCCTCACATTTACGAACTGGTTCGGAAATAGCGCTCCGTCCTTATTCGGGAAGTCCGCCCTTAGCTTGACCGTCCCGGTCGTCGTGTCGATTTGGTTGTCGATCGTCAGCAGGGTTCCTTCCGCGATTTTCGTTTGTTGCGTCCGGTCGTACGCGTCGACTGTTAGTTTGGCGCCATTACGGGTCTGCTGCTGAATCTGGGTAAGGTAGTCCTCCGCTACGCTGAAAATCACGGTAATCGGTGCAAGCTGGGTGACGACTACCAGCGGACTGGTGCCGTTCGCCTGCACCATGTTCCCGGGATCCACGAGCCGCAAACCTACGCGGCCGTCAATCGGTGACGTTATGTGGGTGTACGCAAGATTCACCTGCGCATTGGCCACTTGTCCCTGATCATTCTTTACCGTTCCTTCGTCCTGCTTCACCAATTGGGCCTGATCATCAAGCTGCTGCTTGGCGATCGCGTTCCGATTGAATGCCTGTTGGTAACGGTCCAAATCGATGCGCGCTTCCGCGAGTAGCGCTTGATCGTGCTCCAACTGTCCTTCCACCTGTGTCAGTGCTGCTTGAAATGGTCGCGGGTCAATCTCAAGGAGCGGTTGGCCTTTGCGGACCATCTGGCCTTCTTTGTAATACACGTTCATCACCTGCCCTTGAACGCGGCTCGTGACGTTCACCGTGTAGACAGGCGTCACCGCTCCAAGAGCTTCAACGTAGACTCCGATGTCACCCTTCTTCGCCGTCCCTGTCACGATGGGGACAGCCCGAGGCTGCTGCGCCGCTTTCGCTTTCGCTGCGGCTTCATTGGCAGCTTGGCGGTGCCTGTAATAAATAAATCCGCCGACTAGCACGATCGCGGCGATAAGCAGCCAAACCCACCAATGGCTGTTAGGCTGGTCGTCGCGCTGGTCGGAGTATCTGTGCTCGGGCGAGCGTGAACCGGGCGGACTGGGTACCGCTGTCGTAGTGGTCGCGTTTGGATTCATTTACCGTAATTTCAGCATATTGGACACCCGTTCGGCAATCAGGACAGGCTTGAGCAATGTTCCCTGAAGCTGGTTCGAATGCGCTCCTAGAGAGCGCGGCGGTGCCGATGCAGAAAGTTGCTCCCCTTTCAAGTAGCAAAATTACTCTCACTCTTTGACGAAGCGGCGGTAGCTTCGGTTACGCCCGGAACTTAGAATGGTGGGCGGGGAGGCCATCAGAGGTCAGTTTCGACAGGCAAGCGGTCATTTGCCGCTGAGCCGGCTCACCAAAAGTTCGATGAATCGGCTCGAATCGACGCCGACGGCCACATGCACGTTCGGCTGCACCGTATCCACGCCAATTGTTTCAAGCCGGTCGCCTTTCGGTACGATACGATCGACGGCGTTACCGCGATTGCCAACCGTCTCGCCGCGCGTGAATATGCCATCCGTCTCAATGTCAACGCGCATATCTTGCGTCTTCAATAACGAGCGATCGATTACTGCGCCGACTGCAAGCGCGTCATGCACGGCACCGCCGCCAAAACCAGTGCCTTGATAGGTCCCGATTTGAAATCGCGCGACAGTCGCTGCAAAACTCGCTTGTTGTCTCGCGTTGCTCTCGAGTCGAGCGACATCCGCATTCGTAATTAGAGTGTGTTCCGTCACGTCCAAACCCACCATCGTGATTGGCCAGCCAGCGTTAAACACTATCGAGGCCGCTTCGGGGTCACTGTGAATGTTGAATTCGCTTGCAGCGTTTACATTCCCACCGGTGATCGATCCGCCCATAAGTACTACCTCTTTTACGAGCGGAATAATGGACGGATCTTTCGAAATCGCCAGAGCGATGTTCGTAAGCGGCCCAATTGGCACCAGCGTGATTTCATGCGGGTAACGACGAACCATTTCAATGATCAAATCCGGACCGAACTGCGAGGACGCAGCGCAGTGAGACGGCGCCAATTCGGCCCCGCCCAAACCATTCTTTCCGTTCCAGAACTCTTCCGTATTCAGCTTCTGAAATAGAGGATGCGCCGCTCCCTTGGCGACGGGAATATCGCAACGGCCTGCCAGGCTCATGACTTTGAGGGCGTTTTCGAGTCCTAAGTCAGCCGTCACATTGCCGGCGACGATTGTGATCGCTCGGATATCCAGCTCAGGTGAATTCGCAGCTAACAGAATCGCAAGCGCATCGTCCGTGCCAGGATCCGTGTCGATTATGATTTTCTTGGTAGCTGTCTCGGATTGACCGTGCGCCGGTGAAATTATGGCCGCTGAAAGCACCGCGAGCGCCAGCAGCGCCACTCCTTTCAGAAATCGCCTTATTTGAGCGCTCTTCGAGTTTGGTCGCATCACTCCCTCCCCTATTTTGGGTCCCAAAAACAATCACAACGAAATTGCGCGCAGATCCTAGCACGATCCTTCAATCAAGATTTTTCACAGCTTGTTGGAGGGAATTAAGGCCGCCAATTCAACGATAATCGAACAATTTCAGCCCAAAAAGCGAGCCGATTTCGTTCTCGGTTTTCTTTTTTGTGCTAGCATCCTCCGCCTCGAAACTGCGAAACTGCGCTAAGAATTCGAGAGGAGTCTCATGCCGATCGATACGAATTCCAGCATCACCGACATCGTTCGAGAATATTCGCGCCCGGATGTGCACATCGGCGCCGGCGAGGACGAATCGCCGTGGGTTCCGTTTATTGAGAACGTCTATATCCGCCATCTGGCTTTCGATGTTCGCGGAAGTTCGTTCGCGAATATCCTCTGGGTCAAAAAGGGTGGAAAGCTCGGGCGCCATCGCCATCGCGGTCCTGTGTTCGCATGCACGCTTGAGGGCAGCTGGCGGTACCTGGAATATGACTGGGTGGCGCGGCCGGGCAGCTATGTGCATGAAAGCCCCGGTGCAATTCACACGCTGGTCTCAGACGATCCCAACGGCATGAAAACGTTCTTCTGGCTAAATGCCTCGCTCGAGTTCTATGACGATAACGATGTGCTTACTGAAACGCTCGACGTCTTCTGGTTCATCAATCACTACGTAAGCTACTGCCGCGAGCACGGATTAAAGCTCAACGAAAAACTCTGGGTTTAACTGGAACCAAGGGGAACCTCAAAACATGTCTGAAGCGTTTCGCGCCGACCAGGTAGGAAGTTTCCTGAGGCCGGCTGAATTGTTGGAAGCACGGCGCACCGCGGAACCCAAGACCCTGGCCGAGATGGAGGACCGGGAGATCCGGCGCGTCCTTGCAAAGCAGAAAGAGCTGGGCTTTGACATTTTCTCTGACGGTGAACTGCGCCGGCGCAACTTCATGTCCGATTTCACAGACGCCGTGGAAGGATTCGACCTGGGCGATGCCGTTGCGCGCACATGGAAAGCGGGAGAAGCCAAAGACGCTCACGCCAGCAGCGTGACCGGCATCGTAACGTCCAAGCTGCGTGCCGTACGCCCTCTCACGGGTCATGAGCTGACATTCCTCAAGGCCAATTGCAAAGGCGCGATCAAAATGACTCTTCCAAGCGCCACTCAATTCCCGGCAATTTCGTACAAGCGAGGCGTTACCGACAAAATCTACCCCGACCATTCCGCCCTGCTCTGGGACGTCGTCGAGATCATGAAGAAGGAATTAGCGCGCCTGGGCGCCGAAGGCGTGGCATACATCCAGATCGACGCGCCGCGCTACAGTTATTACATGGATCCGAAATGGCGCGATTGGATTCGCACCGAGATGAAATCCGATCCGGATACTCTTCTCGACGAAGCGATTCGCGCAGACAATGCCTGCTTCGCAGCGGCGCGCAAACCGGGCGTCACTCTCGCAATCCACCTTTGCCGCGGGAATAATCGCAGCCACTGGTATGCGGAGGGTGGTTACGACGCGATCGCCGAGAAGCTCTTTACAACCATGGACGTGGATCGCTTCCTGCTCGAATACGACGATGAGCGCTCCGGAACATTCGAACCGCTTCGCTTCATACCTCGTAACAAGACTGTGGTCCTTGGGCTCGTCAGCTCAAAGCGCCCGCAACTCGAGAGTCAAAACCAGCTCGTCGAGAGGATCAACGACGCTGCGCGCCACTTCCCTCTCGAAAACATGGCTCTGAGTCCACAGTGCGGGTTTGCTTCGACGATGGAAGGAAATCTTCTAACCGAAGACGAACAGTGGGCCAAGCTGCGCCTCGTTGCGGAAACAGCGCGCCGGGTATGGAGTTAACGATCCGTCCGCGCAGCATCGCCAGGTTCCCTGAATCTCAAACATCAAAGAACACAGTCTCGCCATCACCCTGCAGCACCACGTTCCACTCGAGCCAACCAGGCTTTGCGATCTTTTTCGCAATCAGCGTTCCACGCCGCTCTGGTTCCACGAGATTCAGCACATAGTCTTCGGAATTTCCGCTCTCATCCGGAAAATAAATTCGCGTCACGAGTCGCCGCAGCAAACCTCGCGCAAACACCGACACCGCCAAGTGCGGCGCCTGCGGCTTCCCATCGGGCCCTGGCACCGGGCCGGGCTTGACTGTGGTAAAACGAAATTTCCCGTCGTCATCCGTTGGAATTCTGCCGAATCCTTGAAAATTCGGTTCGGTCGCCTTGTTCTGCGTGTCGTCCGGGTGCGCGTATTTCCCCTGTGAGTTCGCTTGCCAGATCTCAACCAGAGCGTCTGGCACGGGTTTGCCGTCGCCATCCACGACGCGTCCTTCGATGGTCACTCGCTCTCCGGCGACGCCTTCGCCCGCGATTTCATTTCGGTTGAGCCAGGTACATCCGATGATAAAAAACGGTCCGACGGTTTGCGATGTACTCGCCTGAAGGCTCATTTGTGCTCCATCGGCGTTTCCTCGCGGCCGCCCAGCACGATGTCGAAGCGATACCCAAGCGCCTGCACCGGGACGGTGCTTTCCCAATCAAATTGCGAGATCAAGCGGTTGCGCGCTTTTTCGTCCGCGGTGCATTTAAAAATTGGATCGTAAGGTATGAGTGGGTCGCCCGGGAAATACATCTGAGTCACAAGACGCGTCGCGAATGCCGGCCCAAACAAAGAAAAATGAATGTGCGCCGGCCGCCACGCATTATGGTGATTGCCCCAAGGATATTCTCCGGGCCGAATCGTCACGAAGCGATAGCGGCCTTCGGAATCGGTCATCGTGTGGCCGCAGCCACTGAAGTTCGGATCGAGAGGCGCATCGTGCTGGTCGCGCTTGTGAAGATAGCGTCCCGCGGCATTGGCCTGCCAGATTTCGACAAGCGTGTCTCGAACGGGTCGGCCGTTTTCATCCAGCACCCGGCCGGTCACGACAATGCGCTCCCCCACGGGCTCGCCTGAATGCTGTTTCGTTAAGTCGAATGCCTTCACGTCGACGATTTTTCGCTCGAACACCGGCCCCGTCACTTCGGTAAGCGTGTGCGGCACATAGATGAGCGGTTTCTTCGGTGCCCGTTTGATCGAAGAAACGTACGAAGGATGGAGAAAATTAGGCTGCGTTCCCGGAAACGGACGCCTGTATCCACTGATTTTCCCCATTATCTAGTAATTCTCCTCGCGAGAGTTGCAGCTCAATTCGTCCCCCTCACCAGCTATTCCGCAACGGACGCATTTCCATGCGCCGCAGCCGTTCGCGAATGCAAATCACGAAGAGCACTCAATTCTTGGTCGCTCGGCGGTGACGTTGTCTCAAGCTGTGGTGCGACTCTGAGTGACCATCCAGTTGCACTTCTTACCTGTTCCACCGTAGTGCCTGGATGAATCGCCGTGAGAATCAATTCCCCGCTTGCCGGGTCGGAACGCATCACGCCCAGATCTGTAATCACTGTGGTCGGGCCGCGACCGCGAGGTCCCGGCCGTCCATTGCCGCTGGCGTTCGGGTAGTATCCGGAAGACGTCACGAAATCCAATTTCTCCACGAACGCACGTTTGCTTTGCTTCAGGATGATCGCCACTTCTTTTGCCGCGGTGGCAATTTCCGGAGCGCCCCCCGCTCCCGGCAGTCTCACCTTCGGTTTTTCGTAAGAACCAATCACCGTCGTATTGATGTTACCGAACTTGTCGATTTGTGCCGCTCCAAGAAATCCAATGTCGACGCGCCCGCCCTGCAGCCAATATCGAAAGATCTCCGGAACCGAAACAACCGTATCCGCCGTCTCGGCCAGTTCGCCGTCCCCGATAGAAAGCGGAAGCACATCCGGCTTTGCGCCGATCGTCCCCGATTCGTAGATCAGCACAAGCTCAGGAGCATGGGTGATTCGCGCCAGGTTTGCTGCAGCGCTGGGCAGTCCGATTCCCACAAAGCAGACAGTCCCATTCTTCAACTTCCGCGCTGCCGCGACTGTCATGATTTCGGCGGGGGTATAGCCCGGCTCAGGCATGTCCCACCTTCATTTCCGATTCGATACTACGACGGTACTCGGCAAAATCCTTCGTGCCCAGCACGTGCCGGTTCATCCACGCACGAAACTGCTCTCGGTCGCGGGAGATGACGTCCCAAGCCTTGCAAAACAAATTGTCTCGTTTGTAGTAGCCGTGCGCGTAGGAAGGATGCGCGCCACCCGGCACCAGGCTGATGCACGAAATCACCCATGCCGGCAGGATGCACGCGTTTACGGGAGCATTCAAATCATCGACAATTTCTTCCACCGTGACGATCACTTTTTTTGCCGCCAGCGCCGCTTCCTTCTGGATTCCGACGATTCCGAAAATCGCGACATTTCCTCTGCGGTCCGCTTTTTGAGCGTGAATAATCGTCACATCCGGATTCAGCGCAGGCGTTGCTGTCAAGACTTCTCCGGTGAATGGACACGTAATCGGCTGAATTTTCTCGTTGAACTTCGGCAGGTCGGACCCGACGTATCCTCGCATCACAGCGAACGGCAAGCCTGAAGCGCCCGCCTGGTAGCTCGCGGCCATGTCCGCATGGCTGTGCTCTTCGATTTCGACTGGCGTCGGCCAGCCATTCTCAATCGCATCGCGAAACCGGTGCAGCGAGCCCACTCCGGGATTCCCTCCCCAGGAAAACACGATCCGCGAGCCGCATCCCATGCCGATCATCTGATCGTAAATGATGTCGGGGGTCATCCGGATCAGAGTCAAGCCTCGGCGCTGTTGCCGCACCAATTCGTGCCCCGCGGCAAACGGGATCAGATGCGTGAATCCCTCGAGCGCCACGGCATCACCGTCGCGCACCAGGCCTTCCACCGCTTCCCGCAATGATGCAAACTCAGCCAAGTCGTTGCTCCGCAGTCTCCCAAAGGGCTGACCTGCCCTAGGCGTGGTTTAGGGCGAATCTAGTCAACGCCTCTCTGGCTTGTCAAGGCCGATTATCGAAATAGCGTGCGCCTATCGGCCAACTCATGTATCCTCCGAATCTCAGCATCGCCGGAGGGCTTCCCTTGCCTGAACTCAATCCGCGGAAATCGTCTGAGTCGGACGTTCCCGCCGCACCTCCTAAGGACTCGGGTGATAGCGACGCCTTCACCGGCGATCCAAATTTCATGACTTCTCTCGCTCGTGGCCTCGCCGTCATTCAAGCGTTCTCCCAGAGGCGCCACCACCTGACGATCTCCCAAGTCAGCACCACCACCGGGCTCTCACGCGCCGCCGTTCGCCGCTGCCTCTATACGCTCTCAAAACTTGGCTTCGCTGGATCTGACGACAACAGGCACTTCTTTCTCCGCCCCAGGATTCTGGCGCTCGGACATTCCTACATTTCCTCGATGCCTCTCGCGACCGCGGCCCAGCCAGTGCTTGAACACATTAGCCACCTGCTTCACGAATCCTGCTCAATCGCAACGCTGGATGGCGTCGAGATCGTCTACATCGCGCGCGCCAACGTCACCCGCATCATGTCGATCGACCTCGGTGTTGGCAGCAGGCTGCCGGCATTTTGCACTTCCATGGGACGCGCGATTTTGGCCAACCTTCCGCCCGAAGAACTCGAATCGGTCCTGGCTCGCATCGAATTCAAGCGCTACACCGAACGCACAATCACAAATCCCGCCAAACTCACGCAAGCCCTGCGGCAAATTCGCCGCGACGGCTACTCGATCATCGATCAGGAACTCGAACACGGACTGCGCTCCATGGCGGTTCCGATTCAGAATCCCAGCGGCAAAGTAGTGGCCGCGCTGAATATCGGCGCGCATGCTCAACGAGTCTCCATCCAGGAAATGCAAACCAAATTCCTTCTACATTTGCGCGCCGCAGCTCAAGAGCTTTGTTTGCTTCTAAAATGAGGGTTCTCAACTTTTCGCTCCACCGTGCCGAACACGATGCCTCTTGCCCCACGAAGACATCAGCACAAGGATCGGCTTCAGGCTCTGTCCGTGCCGCGTCAATGAGTACTCCACTCGAGGTGGCACTTGCGCGTAGACCTTTCGACGAATGATCTGGTCACGTTCGAGTTCTCGCAGCCGTTGAGTCAGTATTTTCTTGGTCGTTCCCGGAAGCAGCTTCCTCAACTGACCAAAACGGCGAGTGCCGTCTTGCAGATAGAACAGAATCAGCGGCTTCCATTTTCCGCCTATGATTTCAGTGGTGATTCGCACAGGGCAATCAGAATCCTGCATGGCGGTTTCTCCTCGGATACCGGGTTACGAAAAGGTGCCTGCTGGCGCGAAGCAGACTTTAGCCTAATATTCCCGGACAGACCACCCATTTCTGAGTTCGATGGAAATGGTAGGCAGGTTCGCTCTCGCATCATCCTGGATTCCAGACCTGCGAGAGGTGAGGAGCGGCCGTGAGCGAGAAGAAGCCTGTCGTCCTCTATGGAGCGAGTGGATTTTCAGGACGCCTCGTGGCTGAATTTCTCCGCGAGTACAACGTGCCCTTCATCGCGGCTGGACGAAATCGCAAGAAGATTGAAGAGGTGATGAACCGCGTTCCGGGAATCGAGACAGCCGACTACGAAGTTGCCGAAGTCGGTAATTCGGCTGGCGAACTTGCGGATCTATTTTCTGGCGCCAAGGTCGTTTGCAACACGGTAGGGCCTTTCCTCTACCACGGGCCGCGCGTCGTCGAGGCGTGTCTTCAGGCGGGTTGCCATTACGTTGATATCAGCGGCGAACAGGCGTGGATTCGCAACGTCGCCGAGAACTGGGGCCCGAAATTTGCGCAACGCGGACTCCTCATTGCTCCCGCCACGGCGTACATGTCCGGGACGAGCGATATCGCCGCCCATTTCTGCATCGAAGCAGGCGGAATTGACACTCTCGAGGTTGTCTCCTTGTTCAAAGGCATTCCCACCTTCGGTTCGACGCAGACAATTTTCGCAGTGATTCAGACGGAAGCCTTCTACCTCGAACAAAACCGCTATAAGCCGTGGCAGCGCGCCACAGGACACGAAGCAGTCATACCCGGCTCAATCGAAACGCAGCTAGCTTTACCCTGGGGCGGATTTCCCCACCCTGTATGGTTCAAAAACCATCCCCAGGTTGCCAATGTGAAAACCATCGGCGGAATTCTCGACCGCGCCCTAATGACCAATGTGCTGGCGACAGAAAAACACTACGAAGACCAGATTCGACCACTGCCGAAGGCCGAACAGGAAAAGAAGCTCGCAGAGATGGCCAGCTCAGTACAAGCCGGAACTCCGCCTCGAGAAAACGCGCGCGAGCAGCGAACGATCGACGTCGTAGTGGGACGGGGCACGACAGCATCCGCCCAATGTGTCATATTCGGCGCCTGCTGCTACAGGCAGACGGGCCTTATTCAAGCCTTCGCAGCGCACCACCTGGTGCAAGCGCCGCCGCGCAAAGTGGGTTTCGCATCACCGGCCGCCGCTTTCGGACATCGCGAACTCCTCCACGCCCTTGAGGGCTATGGGCTGGCGAAACTAAAAATGCTTTCTTAGTTTTTCGTTTGCCGCGAATCGGCCGAACACGGTTGACGCGTCTTCAGGAAACTGCATCGAATGCGAGCGATCGACTATTTCGATAAAGGCGCCCAAGCATACGCCGATCGAACCGCTATCATCGACGGCGATTCCCGCTACTCCTATCGCGAATTGAAAGACGCGAGCGAACGCATCGCCGGAGCAATGTCAGCCGCAGGCCTTCAACCCGAATCGCCGGTCGCCCTCTATTCTCCGAACGACGCGCGCGTTCTCTTCTGCATGCTCGGCCTTTTGCGCGCGGGTGGAGTCTGGGTCCCAATCAATTACAGGAACGCCGCTGACGCCAATATCGAATACCTGAACTACATCGAGGCTTCCTGGCTTTTCTATCACAGCTCATTTCGCGACTCGGTCCGCGAAATCAAGAGCCGTGTCCCCAGCTTGCGACATTGCATCTGCATCGACGCCGAATGCGATGGCGACGAATCTCTCGAAAGATTCATGCGCCGAGGTTCGGCGCGCCAGATACCTGATCTTGCAGACGCCCACGGAAATCCCGACGACCTCATGGGTCTGGTCCCCACTGGCGGCACCACCGGCCCCGCAAAAGGCGTGATGGTTACCAACGTCGCATGGGGCACGATGGTTGAACTGGCCGGCCATTACTGGCGTATCGGCGATACGAATCCGGTTTGCCTGAGTACGGCTCCGCTTTCGCACGCTGCGGGGACGGTCGCCTTCGCAATGTTTCCGCTAGGCGCTACCAACGTCGTTCTGCCGAAGTTCGACGCCCTTGAAGTTTTGAAAAGCATCGAGCGGTTCGGCGTAACGCACATATTCCTCCCGCCCACCGCCTTCTACGCCTTACTCTCGCATCCCGATCTCGAAAGATTCAACTACTCCAGTTTGCGCGTCTTTCTTCTCGCCGCCGCGCCAGTCTCGCCCGACAAGCTGAAAAGAGGCATCGAGGTCTTTGGCCCCTGCCTTTGCCAATGCTACGGACAGACCGAAGCTCCCATGCTATTAACCTGGCTCGATCAACGAACGCTCGCCGCTGCCGCCGCCGGTGATCATCGCGAGCGCCTGCGTAGTTGTGGACGCGCCAGCTCCGCCGTCCGCCTCGCGGTGATGGGCGATGACGGACACATTCTGCCCCCTCATCAACCCGGAGAAATCGTTGCCCGCGGCTCGCTCGTCACCCTCGGCTATTACAAGTTGCCGGAAGCTACGGAAGAGATTCGCACCTTCGGTTGGCACCACACGGGCGACGTCGGTTATCAAGACGAGTTCGGCTTCTTCTACATCGTTGACAGAAAAAAAGACATGATCATCAGCGGCGGCTTCAATGTCTATTGCGCCGAAGTCGAAGCTGCAGTGATGGAGCTGCCCGAAGTCCGCGAATGCGCCGTGATCGGCATTCCGGACGAGAAATGGGGCGAAGCGGTAAAAGCAATCGTCGTTTTGCGCGATGGCGAAGCAATCTCTGAAGATCTCATCATCGCGCATTGCAAGACGCGCCTCGGCGGCGTAAAAGCCCCGAAGTCCATTGAGTTTCGCGCAGAAATTCCGAAAACAGCTGCAGCAAAAACAGACAAGAAAGCGCTTCGCAAGCCTTACTGGGCCAAGGCGGAGCGAAGTGTGAACTAACACGAGCGTGTGCGGCTCTAAATTGCGAGCACACTTTTCGAGAGAGGACCTGTGACGGGAAGGCAGCTTTGCTCAATCATAGGTCTTGCCCTCCTAGCCCTTCCGGTCGCGGTTTCTGCCCAAACCGGCCCGACTCAAAAAGAACTGAACGAAGCCGCCAGCAGCAAAGAAAACTGGCTGCATCCCAATCACGATTACGCTGGCCTGCGATTCGCAGACACAAAACAGATTACAACCGCGAACGTAGCAAACCTCCGCCCAACCTGCCTTTACCAAACCAAAGAGCGAGTCCCCGCACAATCAAGTCCGCTTGTCTATGATGGCGTCCTGTACTTCACCACCACGCATTACACGATCGCGATCGATGCCACCAATTGCCACCTCCGCTGGGAACACATCTGGCAGCCGCGCTCCAAAGAAGTCTTCCCCCCAAATCGCGGCGCCGCCATGAAAGACGGCAAGATCGTCCGCGGCACAGCTGACGGCTATCTTCTCGCGCTCGACTCTCAAACCGGCGCCCTCCTCTGGAGCGGGCAGATAGCCGACTCGAAACAAGGACATTTCCTCAGCATGCCCCCGCTCATCTACGAAGACTTCGTCGTCATCGGAACCGCCGGCGCAGAATGGTCCGCTAAGGGTTGGGTCGGCGCATTTCGCCTCTCAAACGGCGAACCAGTCTGGAAATTCAACACGATTCCCGATCCCGGCCAGCCCGGTTCCGAAACATGGGGAAAAGATCCCCAAATCCTCGCGCACGGCGGCGGCGCCATCTGGACGCCGTTCTCATTCGACCCAGATCGCGGCGAGGTTTACGTCCCAGTCGGAAATCCCGCTCCCGATTTCTACGATGAAGCGCGGCCAGGCGCGAATCTCTACACCAGCTCAATCATCGCGCTCGATATTCACACCGGAAAAATGAAGTGGTACTACCAGACAGTCCCGCACGACATTCACGATTGGGATCTGCCGCAGGTGAGTCCCGTATTTTCGACTACGATCCAAGGAAAGAACCGCTACGTCATCGCCGCATCCGGCAAAGACGGCCTCCTCAAGCTGGTCGATCGCGATACCCACGAACAGCTTTACTCGGTCCCATTCGTCACCCGCGAAAATGTCGATGTTCCCCTGGGTGACGCGGTTCGCGTTTGCCCCGGCCCTCTCGGCGGCGCCGAATGGAGCAGCCCTCCCTACGATCCCAGCACCAATACGCTGTTCGAACCGGCGAATGACTGGTGCGCCGTCATTCAAAAAGACAAGGAGCCTCCTCATTTTGACGCCGATTTTTATCTCGGTGGCCTCCCGCACTTCGATCCATGGGAAAAAGCCCGCGGCCGCCTCACAGCCTTCGACGCCTCCACAGGAAAAGAACGCTGGCGTTACGATGCGTCGAAACCGATGCTCGCCGGAGTCACCGTCACCTCTGCCGGCCTGATTTTCACGGGCGAAAGCTCTGGAGATTTCCTCGCGCTCGACGCGGCGAATGGAAAAGTTCTCTACCGTTTCAATGTCGGCGGCCCTATCGCAGGCGGTGTGATTACTTACGAAATTCGCGGCAAGCAATATGTCGCCGCAATTTCCGGATTCATGTCCAGGTTTTTTGAACTGAA
>DATNKB010000230.1:0-5394 GCA_035603595.1 Candidatus Dormiibacterota bacterium | reverse complement strand
CCCAAATCGTTTTGGTACTCGCAACGGCCCCAGAGGGCTATAATCTCGGCAAACAAGACAATGCCTGCGCCTTACGGACTCGAGATCATCGAGAACTGCATGAACTGCCCGCATCGGGAAGAGCGGCTCTTCTGCAATCTTCCGCCTGCATCCGTGCAGAAGTTGTCGTCGATTACGTCTCCGGCCAGCTATCCGAAGGGCGCGATGTTGTTCGTGGAAGGGCAGTCACCGCGAGGCGTGTTTATACTGTGCAGCGGCAAGGTGAAGCTGTCCACTTCGTCGGCAGATGGAAAGACCTTGATTCTGCGCATATCCGAAATCGGAGAAGTGCTCGGATTAGCGGCGGTGGTTTCCGGCAAGGCTTATCAGGCGACGGCCGAAGTGCTCGAGCCGACTCAAGCGAATTTCATCAGTCGCAATGAGTTTCTTCAGTTTTTGCGGGAGCATGGGGAAGCTGCAGTGCGCGTTGCCCAACAGCTAGCTGAAAACTACCATCACGCGCTGAGCGAAATGCGGACCATTGGTCTTTCGCATTCGGCCGGCGAGAAGCTTGCGCGATTTCTGCTGGACTGGATTGCCGAACATCACACTGGGAACGGCGAGATCAAAGTGAAGCTCACTTTGACCCACGAGGAAATCGCACAGATGATCGGTGCGTCGCGCGAGACAGTGACCCGCCTGTTTACGGACTTCAAAAAAAGGCAGCTGCTGCAAATCAGAGGCTCGACGCTGGTGATCCGCGATCGAGCTGGCCTCGAAAAAATTCTCGAAAACTAAACCCGCACACCCATATTTTCGGGCTGCAAGCAGGATTTCCGCAGGAGTTCGCGTTGCTTCGCTCTTGGAATCGAACCTGGAGGAGTTTTCGGAGGGATTTCGACTCGCGTGCAGACAAAAAAAAGGCGGATCAGCCTAAGCTGACCCGCCCTTTTCGACTAGAGGCTAGTGACGTTGGCTGCCTGCAGACCCTTGGGGCCGCGGGTAACTTCGAATTCAACCGCCTGGCCTTCGTTCAGCGACTTGTAACCTTCCGCCTGAATGGCCGAAAAGTGGACGAAAACGTCCTCGCCGGACTGGCGCTGGATGAACCCAAAACCCTTGCTGGCATTAAACCACTTCACTGTTCCTTGTTCTCTCACTGATGTACTTCCTTTTTCTTAAGCTATTTGTGCTTCTCGACCGCCTCCAGCCGTAAAGCAAAAGAGGCCGCAAGTTTGAACTTGCAGCCCCTTCAATCGAATCTAAAGGTGTTACAAGAGCAACAAACGCAGACTGAACATAGCATGGTTTGGGTCGTTCGCATAGCGAAATCTGAGTGCGACCGGCGCATGAAACTTGGCGATTGCTTGCGCGGCTGACCGCGCGCGCAGCTGTTCGTCGATTTGTGCCAGCGATTTGGATCGTGCTGCGACAGCGAGAAATACAAAGGACGATGTCGCGATGCGAGGCAAGGATTTGCGATTGCGCTCTTTTCTTACGGTGGCGCAGGCTCCCCGACGCAACCCTCGGGACGCCAACGACGCGAAAGCCTACGCTACTGGAGCGGTATCTGTTGCGCTAACTATTTGAGGGAGTAATTGGCGCTGAAATGTGGTATTTGTTTCTTTCGAGCAGCGACCCGCCTCGCAGCTCGCGGTCCCCCTCGGAGGCACGCAAAAATGAACAAGAAAATGCTTACCATTGTCGGCGTTATTGTCGCCGTTCTGCTCCTCGTGATTCTTATTCTTCCGTCGTTGATTGACGCGAACCGTTACAAGCCGGAGATCCAGGCGAAGCTTGGAACAGCGCTAGGGCGCAACGTGCAGATCGGCAATATCAAACTTTCCATTTTTTCCGGCGGTGTCGTCGTGGACGACGTTGCCATCTCCGACGATCCCGCCTTCAGCCACTCGCAGTTTCTGGCAGCGAAAGAACTGACCGTTGGCGTTCATCTGATTCCGCTGATTTTTTCGAAGCAGCTTGAGATCGAATCGATCACCATAAAAGATCCGCAGGTGACGCTGCTTCGCAACAATGCCGGCGTGTGGAATTATTCCAGCATGGGCGGCGGAGCTTCAAAGACAGAAGCGAAAACATCCAGCTCGCCATCGAGCGCAAATTCTCTTTCCGTTGGAAAGATCGAAATCACGAATGGAAAAATTTCCGTGGGTACTGTCGGCTCGCGCGCGAAGCCACTGGTCTATCAGGAAGTGAATCTCACAGTGACCGACCTTTCCTACACGTCGCAATTTCCGTTCAAACTTTCGGCGAAGGATCCCGGTAATGGCGCGCTAAAACTGGAGGGCAAAGCGGGGCCGATCGATCAGACCGATGCTTCGCTCACGCCGCTCAACGCCACGATTGACGTACAGCATCTCGATATCGCCACCTTCGGAGGCCTCGCCAGCGGGTCCGCCGGAATTGCAGGCTTGGTTGATTTCAATGGCTCGCTCACTTCGGACGGAAAGCAGATGAGTTCGAAAGGAACAGTGAAGACGACGAAGCTGAAGCTCTCTGCGGCAGGAGCGCCTTCGACGGTTCCTGTGAATGTGGATTACGACACGGACTATCAGTTGAAGTCGCAATCGGGCGTGCTGAAACAGGGCGACATTCACGTGGGCAAAGCGCTCGCGCGATTGACTGGCACCTACAACATCGCGGGTGAGACGCCGACGGTGCAATTGAAAATGAACGGGCAGGGAATGTCTGTGCCGGACCTCGAAGGCGTGTTACCCGCAGTGGGCGTCACGCTGCCGTCCGGCTCGGCGCTCACCACCGGAACGCTCGATGCGAATCTGGCGATTGCGGGGCCGACGGACAAGCTGGTGATCACGGGCCCGATCAAGCTGGCGAATGGCACGATTAAGGGTTTCAGCGTGAGCTCGAAGTTGGGAGCGCTCGGTTCCTTTGCGGGCCTGGGCGGAAACAAGAGTTCGGATACCGTGATTGAAAGCTTGACGACGAACGTACGCGTGGAGCCCGCCGGCACGCACGCGCAGGATCTAAACGTGGTGATTCAGGGAATCGGCTCGGTTACCGGGGATGCCAACATTGACGCCGCGGGAAAACTCGATTGCAAAATGGTGGCTCACGTTAGTGGCGGCGCGTTGGGAGGCATATCGCAGGTGGCATCGGTGGCCTCATTGCCTTTGGGCGGCGGAGGCAAGGGTGGCAGCGGCGGCGGCATTCCGTTCCGCGTCACGGGCACTACATCGAATCCCATCTTTGTTCCGGACGTCGCCGGAATGGCGGGAGGACTCGCGAAAGGCGGAGTGGGAGCAGCTCTGGGCGGCGGGAAGGCGCTTGGCGGCGCAGCAGGCGGCGCTACTGGCAGCGCAGCGGGGGCTCTGGGCGGCTTGCTAGGCAAGAAGAAATAGCCACGTCCATTTCTCGACTCGAGGCGAGCCGAAGAAATTTGGAGTGCGAGAGCTTGCTCTCGCTTTCATAGGGCGCGGCTTGCCGCGCCCGGTTTGTACGGGCGCCGCGCCGCCCCGGCAAGCCGGGGCAAAACAAAGCGACGGCAAACCGCCGCACTCCATAGAACTGCTAAGAGGTTAGCGTTCGCTCGGCTTCCGACAGCAAATTCCGTAATGCGCGTACGACCACGCGAATCATCAATACAATTACGACCGTCGCGATCAGGACAATCGTTGCCGCGGCGTAAGGATGTTTGGTTGCAAACCAGATCAGGAACACGACAGCCGCATCTTCGCTGAGGCTTAGCGCGGCGTTCGAAATCGGTTCCGGCGAATGCAGCACCGCGGCGCGAGCCGCCGTCTTTCCTCCGTGCGCGGCGAGAGCGATTAGCGATCCAGCCAGGGTTGCGAACAGCTGCTGCCATTGCGGTAGTTGCGAGGTGGCGGCGAAAGTGATCAACGCTGCCACCGGCACGCGTACGAAGGTCTGCAGCGCGTTCCATAGCAAATCAAAAACTGGAATTTTATCGCCCACAAACTCCACGAGAAACAAGACCGCGCACGCGCCAATCACGTACCAGCTTTCGACGATTCCGAGTGACGGCGGAAGTATTGCGACGTGAAAGCGTGACAGCAAACCCAGCATTGCCACGGTCGCGTACACGTTCAATCCCGCTGAAAAGCAAACCACGACGAGCATAGCGGCCAGGGTGTGACCGTCGGGGATGAACGGCGAGAGCAGAGAAGCGGTCATGCGGGATCTGAATTCCTCCGAGGGCTGCTGCCTTTAACTCTTGCGGCACGCGCTGCCTGCGCCGCAGGGAATTATGCACTATAATCTAAGCTGTATTCAGGCTCGCGGAGTTTTGCTGCGGATTGGCGTTCTGCGAAAATCCCTCTTCTTAGATCCACCCCCTTCTGTTTTGTGATCAGCATTTTATTGCGAGGGCGTTATTGCGTTTGCCGACGCGATGCCTTTGCCGGCTTGTGCGTCTGCGAAAGCCCTATCGCGCGCTAAGTACAAACAAGGGAACAGGAGTTGGGAATGAAACGAGTCCTTTTTGTGGATGATGAACACGAATCGCTGGAAGCGCTTAAGGGAATGCTGCAGCGGCAGGGACTTCCGTGGGAGGCGGCATTCGCGACCAACGGAAAATCGGCGCTCGATCTGCTGGCGGAAAAACCATTCGACGTGATTATTTCCGACATTCGCATGCCGGAAATGGACGGCGCCGCCCTGCTGAAGATTGCTTGTGAGCGGTTTCCCGGCGTCGTGCGAATCGTGGTTTGCAGCCAGGAGGAAATGAATGGCGCGCTTCGCGCCGTGCCGGTGGCGCATCAGTTTCTGCTAAAGCCTTGCGAGCCGCACATGCTGCGGGTGGCGGTGGAACGCGCCACAAGCCTTTCGGACGTCCTCGGGAACAAGATGCTCGCCAACATTGTGGGTTCGGTGAAAGACCTGCCCGTGCTGCCGCGCACCTTCATGGCGCTTCGCGAAAAGCTGGCCGATCCGAACGCGTCGGTGAAAGAGGTGGTAAAGCTTGTGGAACAGGACATCTCGATCTCTGCAAAAATTCTTCAGCTCGTGAATTCCGCATTTTTTGGATTGCCGCGCGAAATCTCCACGATGAATACCGCCGTAAGTTATTTAGGAATCGACATGCTCCAGAATCTCGTGCTGTCGGCGGAGGTATTTCGGGTTTTTGAAAACTCCGCGAATCTGCCGGGATTTTCCTTTGAGGAACTTCACGAGCATTCTCAACTCACCGCCAAGATCGCATCTCATATTCCCGTGCCGGCGGCCGTGCACAGCGCTGCCGTCGTCGCGGGCTTACTGCATGACGTTGGCAAGCTGGTACTCGCCACGCGATCGCCGAAGCACTTCGCTCGCGCGCTGGAGGGCGCCGCAGAGGAAAAGCGGCCGTTGTTTGCAGTCGAGCAGGAGTTGATGGGCGTCTCGCACGCGGAGGTGGGCGCGTATTTGTTGGGGATTTGGGGA
>DATNKB010000229.1:0-3826 GCA_035603595.1 Candidatus Dormiibacterota bacterium | reverse complement strand
GTCGACTCGTGCGATCATTCCCTTTCGCTCAAGCCAGTTCAGCGAATTGTAAATCGTCGCGTATGCCACGCCCGGCCGGCGCTTCCTTACAGTTCGAAACACTTCCGCCGCGGTCGGATGCGTATTCGCTCCGCGGAGCATTTCCAACACTACGCTTCGGTAGTGAGTCAACCTTCCTGCTATTCGCATCGTATTTCCTCGATTTGGATTGGTCCGCGCTTGTAAACACTTTGATTCGCGAAAAGAGAAAAGGTTTTTCGAGCGACCCAACTTCTTTGTAAGAATTAGGAAAATTCCAATTTTCGGATGCTGAGGATACCTGAAATGAAAACGGGGGAAGATCAGGCTACTTGGGGAGTTGGTCGAGCTGGCGCCGCAGTTGCGCCACGTTCACTCGATGCTGCGCAACCAATCGCGAGCCCAGAAAAACTACGGGAACGTCGTTTGTGTAGCGGTCATGAAGGACAGGATCCTCATCAATGTCTATTTCCCGCAAGGTCGTCCCAAATTCTTGCGCCAGGGGCATGATCGCAACTCGCGCTTCCTCGCACAGCGTGCAGCCCTCCCGTGTATAGAGCGTAATCTCGCGCGGATTGACGATCGCCAGCCTCCCGTCTTCCGTCCGGGCATAAAAATCGCTTTCGCCCTCACGGAGTAAGCCGCCTTGCACGAGTTCGGAGACCGCGTCGAGGACCGCCTCGCGTTGTTTAGGGTCGTTTCCACCCACAAATTCAAACATCGTGTGCAGGTCGAGTGAATCACGTTCAAGCTGGTCATAGAGTGACAGGACGCGCTGTTGTGTGGAATCCATTTTGCGCAGCTTCTTTGCCTCTTATGGCTTCAGGCTGTAGTACCGCTGGAAAGTGCCGATGAAAGGATAGAACGCCCGCGCCCGGTAAAGCTCCGCAATCTGACGGATGTGGCCAAGATCGTGACACGCCCATTCATTCAGAAATTGCCCGATAGTCACTCGTCCCGCTTCTTCGTGCTCACCGGTTCGTCCGAGTGCGCCGGCGGTAAGATAGCGCAGCCAGGAAAGGGTTCGATCACGTTCGTGGCAAAACTGCTTCAGATGCTCGCGCGCTTTGCCCGCATACTTACCGGCCTTGTAAGCGGCATTCTGATCGTAGTTATGAAGCGTGGGATTTTTTTCTTCGAGCATTTTCTGAACCCGCTCGCGGAATCCCACCACTTCCACGTCCGCCAAATGCGCCAGCACCTCGCTAATGGACCAGCGATCCATCGCCGGCTTCCAGTGCAGTTGATCCTCGTTCGCTGACCAGATGATTTTCTCGATGATAATGGGCGTTTGCTCAAGAACCGCCAGCCCCGGCAGCGCATCTGGACTTGGTGACCCAGCCATCAAGACCCTCCGTCGCCCCAACTAACCACGAAACCATTTTATACCGCAAGAGTGCTCGCTTCGTCGCGGCGCTTTTGCGGTTTCGCTGCAGGCGTGGAATGCTTGTTTGAAAATCGCGCGCATGGTAAACCGGAATGCGAGGTTTTAGACGCGATGGCAGATGTCGTAGCTCTTATCGACGATCTCTTTTTTCAAGCCAAGGTTATTGAAACGGCAAAACATCTGGGTGTCGACCTCCGCATCTGCGGAACGCCCGATGCGCTGCTCGCCGAAATCGGGCAGCACACTCCCGGCCTTATCATCGTCGATTTGAACGCGCGCTCCGAGCCCCTGGGCGCCATTGAGCGCCTTCCGGCCGGCGCTCGCGAGATTCCGTTGGTCGCCTTTCTTTCGCATGTCCAAACCGACCTCGCAGCCAAAGCGCGGGCAGCAGGCTGTCGCGAAGTAATTCCTCGGTCGCTATTCACGCAGAACCTGGCAACCATCCTCGCGCGGGCGAAATCCCAAGCCTCATGAATTTTCGTTCAGTTTCAACGACTATAGCAGCGATGATCGTGGTGGCCGCTTCGGCCGTGCTGTGGCCTGCAACGGCGCGCGCTCAGAATACCGCCGCATCTGAGGCAGCCTCCGCTCTTTCCGCAGCGCTATCGGCGGCCTGTCGCGCGAATGAAGCTCAGTTCATAAATTATCTGACGGCTGACAATGCCGCAGCCTTCCGCGCCCTTCCAGAAACGCAGCGCACCGCACTTGTAAGGCGCTTCGCTCTTACCGACGATCCGGGTAAGCCGCTCGCCTCGACGGACGCTCAGAACCACACGGTGCTTCGCTGCGAAGCGACGAAAGGTACGGTGGAGTATCGCTTCGGGGACGCACGGGTCCACGAGAATCTCGCATTCATTCCGGTGACCGTGCTGAATTTGGAAAATACGGAAATCGGCCTCGTCCGTGAGAATGGGGCGTGGCGGCTTATCTCACTCGGCCTCGTGCTTCTCGATATTCCTCAATTGGCGAGACAGTGGGACGCCTCCGACCTCGCCGCGCGCGAAGAGGCCGCCGTGCAAACGCTTCGTGATCTCGCGGGCGCGATACAGACCTACAATCGCGCTTGGGGCAAATTGCCCGAATCGCTCTCCGACCTTGGGCCGGCTCCGCCAGGACAAATCTCACCTGAGCAGGCCGCCTTGGTTAGCGCCGAGCTCGCGGCCGGAAAACAAAATGGCTACGTGTACCGATATCGGATCAATCCCGACAAGAACGGCAACGACACCAAATTCGAACTGGCCGCCACTCCTGAGAAATATGGCCAGAACGGGCATCGTTCTTTTTTCCTCGATAGCGACGGAAGAGTTCATGGCGATGACAAACACGGAGTTGTGGCCACGCCCGGAGATCCCCTGATTGCAGGTGAAAAGTCGGAGTGACGCTGCGGGACCCTCAGGTATAATGCCTATCATGTGTTCAAACGAGTGCAGTCAGAAATATTTTCCGAAGGATCGCGAATGTCTGAAGCGGTAGCACCTCAATCGGCGAGTCCCGCGAAACTGATTGCAGATCGGGTCCTTCGCGGCGAAAGCGTTGCGATTGACGTTCTCCGTGTCGCCGCCGCAAACATCCTTCTTATCCTATGTGCTCATATTGCAATTCCGCTGCCGTTCACGCCAGTTCCTGTCACCGGTCAGACGTTTGGGGTGATGCTCGTCGCCGTTCTTCTGGGTTCGCGACGCGGAATGCTGACGTGCGTTCTCTATTTGCTCGAGGGCATGGCTGGCCTTCCCGTTTTTCAGCCGCTTGGCGCCCCAGGTCCACTCCGGCTAGCCGGACCCACCGCGGGTTATTTGCTCGCCTATCCGACGGCTGCCTTTGTCACGGGCTGGCTCATCGAACACGTTGCTGTTCATCGCGTTTCGCGTTTTGTAATTGTTCGCCTAACCGGCGCTCTCATCTTCGGTGAAGCGATCATTTTTGCCGGTGGCTGCGCGTGGCTGGCCCTCGGAATGAGATTAGGCTGGCATGGCGCAATCTACGCGGGGGCGCTTCCGTTCATACCAGGCGAAATTATTAAGATGGCGCTGGTATTGGCGGTTGTGCAGGGCGTCGAATTGACGTGGAAACACGCGTAGCATATCGGTTCGCGGGCAAGCCCATTGAGTTTGAGTCGAATGACCGTGTGCAGTAGGATTTTCTAGTTCTCGTTTCCATTTTCAACCCATGGCCACACTTAGCACGCCGGCAAAACAGTCTCCCGAAGAGCGCGTGCGCTCCGCGAACCAGCGTTTCTACGCCGCATTCGAATCGCTCGATATGGCTGAAATGGAAGCTGCGTGGGCGCACGACGACAACGTCGAATGCGTACAGCCGGGCGGAGAATTATTGCTCGGTTGGGACGAAGTGCGCGGCAGCTGGGCTCGTATTTTTGCGAACACCAAGCGTGTGCGCATTGCGCTCAGCTCGATTTGGATTCGG
>DATNKB010000228.1:0-11243 GCA_035603595.1 Candidatus Dormiibacterota bacterium | reverse complement strand
GTGATTTCAACTCTGTTTATGGGTCTTTCCTCTCTTGTGCTGCTGCTCGCGTGCGTTAACGTGGGGAATATTTTGCTGGTGCGCGCCACCGTGCGCGAACGCGAAATGGCAATTCGAGCGGCGCTGGGCGCCGGGCGCACTCGGTTGATTCGGCAGCTGCTCACCGAAAGCGTCCTGCTGGCGGTGTGCGGCGGTTTTGCGGGAGTAGCCCTTGGTTACTGGGGAAGTTCGTCGCTGGCGCATATGAATCTCGGGACCGATTTGCCGGTGCGTTTGGACTTCGGGTTTGACTGGCGCGTGTTTGGGTTTGCATTCGGAGCTGCGCTGCTCACTGGAATCATTGTAGGCATCGTGCCGGCCCTCCGCGCGTCGCGCGGAAATCTTGCGCAAATCCTGCATGAAGGCGGGCGCGGCTTGGTGGGAGGGCGGCACCGAGTGCGCAACGCACTGGTTGTGGCACAAGTGGGGGGTTCCCTGATGCTGCTGATCATCGCAGGGCTTTTCACGCGGAGCCTGGGCGAAGCGCAGAAAACGAACCTGGGATTCGATCCGAATCACCTTGTGAATTTCGTGATGGATCCCAATGAGATTGGTTACAACGAAGTGCAGGGGCGCGAGTTCTACAAGAATCTGCTAGCTCGCGTGCGCGTGCTCCCGGGCGTGGTCTCGGCGAGCACGGCGAATTCGACGCCTTTGGGCTACTACAACAACGGCGACACTGTGGTGGTGGAAGGCTACGAAGTGCCGGCTGGCCAATCGACACCCGTTTCTTTCTACAACGCGATCTCTACCGACTATTTCAAGACTCTGGATATTCCGTTGCTGCAGGGGCGTTTGTTCACCGACGCCGACGATCAGAACACACAGTTCGTCGGCATCGTGAACCAGGCGATGGCAAAAAAATACTGGCCGAATCAGGATCCAATTGGAAGGCATTTCAAGATCGGCGCCGATCCCAATCATTCCATCACCGTGGTGGGCGTCGCCAAGGATTCCCGTTACGCTGGAATGACCGGCGAGATTCAGCCATATTTCTATGTGCCCATTTTGCAGCACTACGCTGCCAACACGCTGGCAGCCCTGCAGGTTCGCACTGCAGCTGCGCCGGAATCCATGATTCCCGAAGTTGAACGAGTGATCCAGTCGATGGCGCCCGACATACCTGTGTTCGACGTGAAGACCATGACGGAAGCGCTCAATACATTGAACGGTCTTTTGATCTTTCAAATCGGTGCGGTGCTCGCGGCTGCTTTGGGAATCCTCGGGTTGATTCTTGCGCTCGTCGGCGTCTACGGCGTGATCTCATTTGCGGCCAGCCAGAAAACGCACGAGATCGGAGTTCGCATGGCGCTGGGGGCGCAGCGCTGGGACGTGCTGAAAATGATTTTCGGCGAGGGGTTGCTCATCGTGGGCATCGGCTTGGCTCTCGGGCTTGCGGCTGTGCTGGCAGCTTCGCGCGTGATGGGTCAATTCCTGATCGTGAGCGCCACAGACCCGCTCACCTACATCACCGTGTCCGCTCTATTGGCTCTGGTCGCACTGCTCGCGTGCTATATCCCCGCACGGCGAGCAATGAACGTCGATCCGATGGTCGCATTACGTTACGAGTAATCCTGGAGGCGTGAATGCAATCCTTGCTGCAGGATATTCGCTACGGCGCGCGCATGCTGACGAAAAACGCCGGTTTTACAATTATCGCCGTGCTGACGCTGGCTCTCGGTATTGGCGCGAACACCGCAATTTTCTCCGTGGTTAACGCCGAACTGCTTCGCCCGCTTCCGTTCCATGATCCGGGCAGGCTCGTGAGCATCGGCGTCACCAACTCGCGGACCGGTTGGAAGTCAGGCAACGCGGATTACCCCGATTTTGAAGATTGGCGTTCGCAGAACCAGGTTTTCGAGAAAATGGCCGCCTATTACGAGAACAAGCTCACGTTGACAGGTGTGCAAAGCCCCGCTCACCTCGAAGCTGAGGTTGTTTCCGCCGATCTTTTTACGCTTCTGGGTGTCACTCCCAAACTCGGTCGAACATTTCTGCCGGTCGAAGACGAAGCCGGCCACAATGTTGTGATCCTCGAGCACCAATTCTGGAAGCAGCAGTTTGGCGGCGACCCGGGAGTCATCGGCCGCACGATCACGCTCAACAACAGAGCCTACACGGTAGTGGGGGTGATGCCCACTGGTTTCGAATTTCCATTGCAACGGAAGCCTGTCTCCGTGTGGACCACATTTTCCGCTGACCAGGCAACGGACGACAACACTCCTCCGATCACGAAACAGAGAGGCGCTCACTGGTTCCGCGTGATTGCCCGCCTGAAACCCGGCGTCTCGATCGGTCAGGCTCAAGCGGCGATGGACGTCATCACTGCCGGGCTTGCAAAGCAATTCCCGGACTCCGATAAATACTTTGGAGTCCAGCTGGAATTCGAACGCGACAGAATTACAAGCGCGATCCGTCCAGCGTTGCTGATGCTGATGGCGGCTGTAGGGCTCGTCTTGCTCATCGCCTGTGTCAACGTAGCGAATCTTCTTCTCGCTCGAGCTACCACTCGCGGACGCGAAATTGCGATTCGCGCGGCTCTGGGCGCTGGCCGTAAGCGTTTGGTGCGTCAGCTCCTGACTGAGAGCATGCTGCTGGCGGGGCTCGCTGGCGGTTTCGGCGTGCTGATTGCTGCGTGGGGCAGCGCCCTGCTCGCGCGCTTAAGCCCGCAGGATCTCCCTCGTTCCGCTGAAATTCATGCAGACGGCTGGGTGCTCGCTTTTACCGCGGGAATTTCGCTTCTCACCGGGCTCGTATTTGGTTTGGCGCCGGCACTTCAGATTGCCCGCTCGAATTTAGTGGATGTGCTGAAGGAAGGGTCGCTCAGTATGACCGCTGGAGGCAGCCGCCATCAGCTGAGAAGCTCGCTTGTGGTTGTCGAAATGGCGATCGCTCTAGTGCTGCTCGTAAGTTCAAGCCTTTTGATTCGCAGCCTGCTGCGGCTGCAGAATGTGAATCCGGGCTTCGACCCGCATAACGTACTGGCGGCAGACGTGGATTTGCCTGATCAGAAATACAGCAATGAGAAGCAGGATCAGTTTGCGCGCGAACTGATGCCAAGGCTGGCGGCGCTTCCGGGTGCGGAATCCGTCGCAGGCGTTTTCCCCCTGCCCATGACGGGCTCCGAAATGCGAACGAGCGTCGAGATCGAAGGTCACCCGGTGGCGGAAAGCGACGAAGCGCACGCTACTATCTTCTCTGTCACCCCAGATTATTTTCGGACGATGAAAATTGCCTTGTTGCAAGGACGCGACTTCACCGGGCAAGATGATTTGAGTACTAACCCGGTTGTCATAGTCAATGAATCGCTCGCTCGCCAATTTTTCCCCGGTGAAAATCCAATCGGGAAGCGCATCCGCCCGGGTATTTCCGTGGACGAGAAGCCCTCACGCATGCGGGAGATCATTGGCGTTGTGGCTGACGTGAAGTTCAAAGACCTCACCTCCGAATGGATGCCCACGACCTATGTCCCCCAGGCGCAGATTCCCATAGGCCGCCTGACCGTGATTGTCCGCGCTGCGGGTGATCCTTCCATCTTGGCGCGACCGCTGGCGGAATCGGTGCGCTCCATCGATCCGGATCTCCCGGCCTACAACATCAAGACCGTTGAAGACTACCTCGACGGCACCATCGCAATTCCGCGTTTCAACACCCTGTTGCTGGGAATCTTTGCAGGGCTAGCGCTGTTACTCACAGCCATCGGGCTCTATGGCGTGATTTCGTACTCGGTCGCGCAGCGAACCCATGAGATCGGCATTCGCATGGCTCTGGGAGCGCAACCCAGCGAGATGATGCGCTTGGTCGTAGGGCAGGGAGTTCGTCTGGCCCTCTTTGGTGTGGGACTGGGCTTGATCGCAGCATTCGCTTTTACGCATTTTCTCTCGAGTTTGCTGTTCGGGGTGACGGCCACGGATCCGCTTTCTTTCGCCACGGTAGTTGTGACCCTGCTCGCGGTCGTCCTGCTTGCCTGCTATGTTCCAGCCAGGCGCGCAATGCGCGTGGAACCGATGGTGGCATTGAGGTATGAATAATAGAGAGTGGCGACAGGCAAAAGTCGAGTGTGTCCGAATTCGCGACAGGTATTCCCGCAACTGGTCAGGATACGTACCCACGCGGCTCTAAACTGCCCCTAACTGCAAGAGTGGTATAGCCTTATAAAACTTGGTTGCTGGAAGCTGACCTGCCCATATTTGGGAGACTCCGATTTGATAAGACCTCGATTTTGAGGCCAGGAGTCGGAACCCATGGCTACGATGGCGCTAGAACTCAATAACGGGACCGATACGCGGCTACCGCGAATTCTCATCGCCGACGACCAACCGGACGTGCTCGAGGCGCTGCGGCTTCTGTTGAAAGGCCACGGATACTCCACCGAATCCGTCACATCGCCCTCCGCTCTAATCGAGTCCCTCGCGAAGAAAGAATTCGATCTCATCCTCATGGATTTGAACTACGCGCGCGACACCACGTCTGGCCGCGAAGGGCTCGATCTGCTCGCGCAGTTGCAGGCAAACGAAGGCACGCCTCCGATTGTAGTGATGACGGGCTGGGCCAGCGTTGGGCTTGCGGTGGAAGCCATGCAACGCGGCGTGGGTGATTTTGTCGAAAAGCCCTGGGCCAACGTGCGCCTGCTCGAAATTCTGAAAAAACAGATCGAAGCCGGCGAGAAAAAGCGCTTGGCGAAAAAACAGGCGCTCGAAACAAGTCACGCGCTCGACGAGGCCGCGCAGAAGTTGCAGCGCCGCGAACGCGAAGTGGAGGAAGCGCGCGCAATCCAGCAGGGATTTTTGCCGCAGGAGATTCCGCAGATTCCGGGCTACCGGATTGCCGGCGCGTGGCAGCCCGCGAGAATCGTTGGCGGAGATTACTACGACGTTCTGCCGTTTGACGATGACTCCGTTGGGCTGTGCATCGCGGATGTCGCAGGCAAAGGAATGCCGGCCGCGATGCTGATGTCGAACTTTCAGGCTAGTGTTCGCGGATTTGCTTCGTCTTCACTGTCGCCCGACGCGCTCTGCGAAAAGCTGAACAACCTGGTATGCCGGAATATCGCCGCGGACCGTTTCATAACGTTTGTCTATGCCCATCTCCACGGACCGTCTCGCCGGCTCTCCTACGCGAATGCCGGTCACAACGCCCCGATCGTGCTCCATCGCGATGGCACGCATGAGCGGCTTGAGATGGGCGGCGGGGTGCTGGGCATTTTCAAACAGCAATCTTTCGACGCGGGGAGTTTCCAACTCGCGCCCGGTGACCGCATCGTGCTTTATACCGACGGCGTGACGGAAGCGCGCGACGGAGCAGGCGTCGAGTTTGGAGACCCACGCCTGATCGAGGTTCTGCGAGAGTGCCTTGATGCGGATCCGCAGATCGCGCAGGAGAAAATATTCAGCACAGTCGAGCAATTTTGCGGCGGCAATTGGGAGGACGACGCGACACTGATCGTGCTCAGCGTCGAATAGGTGCGCGACTCAGAATCGAAAGAGAGCGAGGCAACGTGATCAAGCTAGTGAATGTGGAAAAAGCTTACGAGTCCGGCGCGGGGAAGACGTGGGTGCTCCGCCGGATCAATCTCGATATTGCCGAGGGCGACTTCATAACCATCATGGGCCCATCGGGCGCGGGCAAGTCCACGCTGATGGGCATCGTCGGGATGCTGGATGGCGCCTGGAAAGGGGAATATTACCTTCTCGAAAATCCGGTCCATAAGCTCGATAATCGTCGCCGCGTCGAATTGCACAAAAAATACATCGGCTTCGTCTTCCAGCAGTATCACCTGCTCGATAATCTCACCGTCGCGGAAAACCTCGATCTGCCCCTTTCGTACCGCGACATCAAGAAAGCCGAACGCGAAGGAATGGTGGCCGATATTCTCGATCGCTTCCAGATCGTCGGTAAAAAATCTCTCTACCCGAACCAACTTTCCGGCGGGCAGCAACAGCTCGTCGCCGTAGCCCGCGCCGTGATCGGCAAGCCCAAGCTGATTCTCGCCGACGAACCCACCGGCAGCCTGCACTCAAGCCAGGGAAAAATGATTATGGATCTGCTCAAGCGCCTCAACGAAGACGGCACCACGATTATTCAGGTGACGCACAACGACGCATGGGCCGCCTATGGCAATCGCATCATTCAGTTGGCCGATGGCTGGATCGTCGACGGGCAAACGCAGGCGGGCGCAGCGTAATTGAACTCTTGGACACAATCGATGTCGAGTGTCTTGTTTGGCGTCAAACGCACCGGCGCGCGCGAGTCCGCTGCTGAGGCTTCAGCCCGCTTCCTGCGTTCGGGAGAAGTACAAAAAACAGTAACTGTGGAACCGGACACGCTGTTGTCGCCGGACTCGCGTCTAAGTTTGCGGGGATGTGCCTGTGGGCCACGCGAGGATTATCGCTTGGGCGCTCGTCAACCTTCCAAAAACTCATCGGCGCGGGGCACCGTCTTCGCGCTCAATCAGCAAGGGGCACTGGTGGTAGAAAAAATGGAGGAGTCCAACCGGCATTCCGAAGAGCCGGTCCCCGCTGGAGTGACGGCTCTGGCGAAAGAAATTGACGACAGGCTCTCGAATCTTGCGGGCGGTGCGGCAACAGCGGAGTTGCGAGAAGTTCGCCGCGAATTCACCCATCGGCTGAAGGACGCGGCCCCGCACGTCGTGATTGAGCTCGCCAGTCTCCTGCTGGATGTGCCGCAGAGCGCCTATCGTTTCATCGCCTACGAACTGATCCATCATCATCCGGCAGCACTTTCTCACTTGAACGCCTGGCAACTCGAACAGCTGGGCCGCGGCATCGCCAGCTGGGGCGAGGTGGACTGCTTCGCCGTTTTCCTCGCCGGTCCCGTTTGGCGCGATCGCCGCGTGCCGAATAGCCTGATTCATGGCTGGGCGCGCTCGGCCGACCGCTGGTGGCGTCGTGCGGCGCTCGTCAGCACCGTCCCACTCAACAGCAAAACGCAGGGCGGCGTGGGCGATACCTATCGCACTCTGCAAATTTGCCGGCTACTCGAACGCGACCGCGATCCGATGGTCGCCAAAGCGATGTCTTGGGCCTTGCGCGAACTCGCCAAGCGCGACCCGCGCGCCGTCCGCGAATATCTCGCCGCTCGCAAAGATGTGCTGCCCGCGATTGTGTTGCGTGAAGTTACGAACAAACTCAGGACCGGCGTAAAAAATCCCAAGCCGAAAGCGGCGGCCGCCAATTAGGCTTGCCGTGAGTCGCGCTCATCGTATGCAATCTCCCGGCCTGGCGAGATACGCGCGCCGGCACGATATTTACACTGCGCTACGAAGAACGCCCAGCGAGGTGGACAAGAAGCAGTTAAGCAGTAATATAGTTGCTCTTCTTACTATACCTCAGGGGCGAGTCCATGGGAACCATTTGGCAGGACCTGCAATACGGTTGGCGCACGTTATGGCGAAACCCAGGCTTCTCGCTGGTCGCTATTCTTACGCTCGCCATCGGCATCGGTGCGAACGCCGCTATGTTTAGCGTGATCAACACTGTCCTGCTGCGGCCGCTTCCATTTCCCGACGCCCAGCGGATCGTATTTGTTTGGGACACCGATCCAAACCGCAACGTCATGCGCGGCGTCGCTTCACCCGCTGAATTTCTTGACTGGCGAGATCAGAATCACTCATTCGAGGAACTCTCCGCCTGGCGCACCTGGTTCTACAACCTAACCGGCACCAATGAACCCGAACAGATTTTCGGCGTCCATGCTTCCGCAAATTTCCTTCGTCTGCTTGGCGTCAAGCCGATCCTCGGCCGCGAATTCATCCCCGAAGAAGATCAAGTGGGTCATGACCAGGTAGCGATCATCAGTTATGGCTTATGGCAGCGCCGCTTCGGCGGCGATCCTGGCATCATTGGCAAGAACATTCCGCTCGACGAGAAACCCTTCACCGTCGTCGGAGTTCTTCCTCGAAGCTTCTCGCTTTTCGGCACTAGCCGTCAGTACGACGTCTGGATGCCAATGGCTCTCGATCGCGCGCAATTACACCGCGAAGATCATTCCGTGATTGTCTTCGGTCGCCTTCGCAAGGGTGTCACGTTGGCCCAGGCGCAGGCGGAAATGGAAACGATCATCGCGCGCTTGAAACGACAGTATCCTGATGTCGATCAACAAAATGGTGTTCGCATCGTCGGTTTTCGTGAGGATGTTTCGCGCGGGCTGAATAGAGCATTGGTCGTGCTATTTGGCGCGGTCGTTCTCGTCCTTTTAATCGCCTGTGTTAATGTCGCAAATCTCGTTCTAGCACGCTCCGCAACGCGCGAGCGTGAAATCACCCTGCGTGCCACGCTCGGCGCTGGCCGTGGCCGCATCATGCGCCAGTTGCTCACGGAGAGCGCTCTCCTCGCGCTGATCGGCGGCGTCTTCGGAGTCGTCCTTGCATACGGCGGACTTCACCTCCTCCGCCTCGCTCTTCCGTCGGAAGGAGGCTACGGCGAAATTCCTCATATGGAATGGCTTGGAATCGACGGCAGGGTTCTCGCCTTCACGCTGACTGTCTCTATTCTTACCGGAATGCTCTTCGGGCTCGCTCCCGCAATTCAAATCTCGCGCGCCGAACTGTACGAATCCCTCAAGGAAGGCAGCCACGGCTCGATCGGCGGGCGCCGCAGTCGTTTTACGCGTTCTGCGCTTGTGATATGCGAAGTAGCGTTTTCCCTCCTCTTGCTGGTCTGCTCGGGCCTGTTGATTCGCAGCTTTTATCTCTTGATGTCGGAAGATCTCGGCATCGATCCGAAGAATGTGCTTACCGCTCAAATCTGGCTGCCCGAATCGCACTATCCTTCTGGTCCGCCGATCATGAATTTCTATCAGCAAGCGATCGATCGCATTGGCGCTTTGCCCGGAGTGAAATCCGCCAGCGCCGTCAATTTTCTTCCGCTCAGCGGTTGGGGCGATTTCTGCAATTTCGATATCGCCGGGCGGCCCATCGCGCCGGCCGACAAGCCCAACACGGCGCAATACCGCGTCGCCGACTGGCGCTACCTCCACACCATGGGCATCAACGTGAAATCCGGGCGCGATTTTGCCGCTTCCGACGGTCCCGACGGCCAAGGCGTCGTAATTCTCAACGAAGCGCTCGCCCATCGTTACTGGCAGGATCAAAATCCGATCGGCCAGCAAATCCGCCTGAAATTTACGCCCACGAAAACTCCCTGGCAGCCCGTCGCCCGCGATTCGATGCTCACAGTCATAGGCGTCGTAGCCGACGTCCGCGAATGGGAGTGGGGCGAAGAAAAAGTCGGTCAGGTCTATCTACCCTACGCCCAGAATCCGTCGCGCATTATGCGCCTCGTCGTTCGCACCACCGGAGATCCCGCCGCGATCGCTCCGGCTGTTCGTCACGCCGTCGCAAGTGTGGATCCGAGCCAGCCCATCACGGAAATTCGCACTATGGATCAGCTTCTCTCTCAGGCAGTGGCGCAGCGCCGTCTCAATATGCTCTTACTCGCCGTATTCGCGGCCATCGCCACGGTTTTGGCCGCCATCGGAATTTACGGCGTCATGGCCTATGGCGTCACGCAGCGCTTCCACGAAATCGGACTTCGCATGGCCCTCGGCGCTGAGTCGTCCGACGTGCTCAAAATGGTAGTCACTGACGGAATGAAGCTCGCCGTCATTGGACTCCTCCTCGGAATCGTGGGCGCCGCGCTTCTATCGCGCTATCTCGAAAGTGAGCTCTACGGCATCAAGACCACCGATCCGTACACGTATGCCGGAGTAGCCCTGGGCCTCGCAGCCGTCGCCGCTGCCGCGTGCTATTTTCCAGCGCGCCGCGCTACGAAGGTCGATCCGATTTCAGCGCTAAGGCACGATTAGGGTTCACGCATTTGGATGGAAAGGGCAAGAAAGGCACCAGAGTGGATAGCTTTCTGCACGATTTGAAATATGGCGTCCGGATGCTTCTGAAAAATCCGGGCTTTACGATTGTCGCGGTACTCACGCTCGCTCTCGGCATCGGTGCGAACACCGCGATCTTCAGCGTCGTGCAGCGCGTACTGCTTCGCTTGCCGCCCTACCAGCAGCCTGAATCTCTCGTTCAAGTCTTCAACACATATTTTCCCGCGTGGCCGCAGCTAGGGCTTTCACCCGGCGATTTTCAAGATTTCAAGCGCCAGGCACAGAGCTTTTCAGAAATGGCGGCATACATCGATATTCCGCAAGGGTTCAATTTAACTGGACTCAGCGAGCCAGAGCGCATCCAGGCCGCCTACGCCGATTCGAATCTGTTCCCGATGCTCGGAATTCTCCCGGCCCTAGGCCACACATTCTCAACTGAACACGACAAACCAAGCGGCGCACCCGCAGCGCTTCTGACGCATCGTTTCTGGCAGAGCCATTTCGGTTCTGATCCCGCCGTCGTCGGGCGCACCCTCACGCTCGACGGCAGCGGCTACACAATCCTCGGCGTTCTTCCTGCCAATGTCGAACTCTCCCCCTGGGCTGATTTGTGGCTGCCCGTCGGCCAGTATCAAGACGATCTAACCGGCCACATCCATCATCCATATAGCGTCCTCGCGCGCCTGAAGCCTGGCGTCGCCCTCGAACAGGCAAAGGCAGAGCTAGCCACGCTGAACCGTCAAGAGGAGCAAGCCTTTCCCGACACGCACAAGAACTGGGGAATCGCCATTCAGCGCATGCAGGATCCGTCTGCGGCCAGGTTGCGTGTCGCTCTCTTCATGCTGTTCGCAGCTGTGGGACTGGTTCTTCTCATCGCCTGCGCGAATATCGTCAACCTGCTCCTCGCTCGCAACGCAGCGCGCCGGAAAGAAATTGCGCTTCGCATCGCGCTCGGCGCCAGCCGCTCGCGTCTCGTAGCGCAATTGCTCACGGAAAGCGTTTTACTATCCGCGCTCGGTGGCGTCGCAGGAATTGTGCTCGCAACGGCCGGCCTCAGCACACTCGGCGCGCTCGCTCCGCCGGAGTTCGCGATTGTGAAGGCAGGAGGTCTCAACGCCCAGGTACTCGCATTCACGGTCGCTGTCTGTTTCCTCTCCGGAATCGTGTGCGGCCTCGTTCCTGCAATACAAACATTGAACCAGGATATTCACGGCGTCCTGAAGGAAGGCGGACGCACCTCCGCCACTTCCGGTGGCAAAAATTTGCGCAGCGCGCTCGTCGTTTCTCAAATCGCGCTCGCTCTAATCCCGTTGGTAGGCGCTGGCCTGCTGATTCGAAGTTTCCATCGACTGCTGAAT
>DATNKB010000227.1:0-5251 GCA_035603595.1 Candidatus Dormiibacterota bacterium | reverse complement strand
GATCGCGTCCTCGAATTTCAGAAGCAGCATGGCGAAATTTGGGAACCGGCGCCTTTGCTGAAGCAATTGGCGGAGCAGGGCAAGAAATTCGCGGACTTCACAAGAGAACAGGGCGTCGCGGCATCGAAGCCTTGAGGAGCGCGCGTTGCCGGATTTCGAGGATCGCGCAACGGCCGTCCGGGCCGGCGAAGAGCTGAATCTCGAGGCGCTCGACGCCTACCTGCGAGCGGATTTCCCGGGTGAACGCGGGCCTCTCGACGTAAAGCAGTTTCCCAGCGGACATTCGAATCTCACGTACTCTGTGCACCTGGGTAATCGTGAATTGGTGCTCCGGCGTCCTCCGTTTGGCAGCAAAGTTAAATCCGCGCACGACATGGGCCGGGAATTTCGCGTGCTCTCGAAGCTTCACGCCTTTTACCCGCAGGCGCCCGAAGCTCTGCTGTACTGCGACGACGTGACCGTGCTCGGCGCAGCGTTTTATTTGATGAAGCCGATTCACGGCGTGATTATCCGGCGGGATCCGCCCGCGAGCCTCGAATTCACAGAGGAAAATGCACGCCGCCTGAGCGAATCATTCGTCGAGAATCTCGCGCGATTGCACAGTTTGGATTACCAGAGCATTGGTCTCGGTGATCTTGGCAAGCCGGAAGGCTATCTCGAGCGCCAGGTGCGAGGCTGGACCGAGCGCTACCATGGTTCGCGCACGCACGAGTTTCCAGAAGTGGAGCGCATCGCGAGCTGGATGCAGTCGCACATGCCTACGCCGAGCGGGGCCGCCCTCGTTCACAACGACTATAAGTACGACAATCTGGTTTTAGATCCGAGCGACATCACAAAAATCATCGGAGTGCTCGATTGGGAGATGTGCACGATTGGCGATCCACTCACCGATCTGGGTACGGCTCTCGCCTATTGGACCGACGCAGACGATCCCGATCCGCTGCAGAAAATTCGATGGGGTCCTACGACGCACCCCGGCAGCATGACGCGCGCGCAACTGGTGGAACGTTATGCAGAGAAGACCGGCCGCGACGTCTCGCACATGGATTTCTACGTGACGTTCGCACGCTTCAAGGTTGCGGTGATTGTCCAGCAAATTTATTACCGCTATCACCAGGGGCTCACGAAGGACGAACGATTCGCCGGAATGCCTGTCGTGGTCGAGGCGCTGCTCCAGGCTTCTCTGCATTCCGCTGAAACTGGCGCGATCTAGCGCGGTTCGGCTATGGCTCGTGCGGAAAAACCTTTGAAGGCGCGGATGATGTCGCAGAGGCTGTGCTGAATTTGTACGCGGGCGGGTCTGAGACCCGCCCCTACTGGATCGACTAAGGCCAGGACGCCGTGCACGTCGTTGGGCATGAGCGTGAAGCAATCGAGATTAACGCGCGGTAGTGATCTGGCAGTTCCGGATTCGCCGTCGCTTCTTTTTAACGGTAATGCCGAACCACCCATTCCGCGATGCACGCCGGTTTTTCTGATCCCTCGCATTCGACCGTCACCGAGAGCACAAGCTCGACGCCATCGCCGAAATCTTTGAAGGCAGCAAGCGCAAATCGTCCGCGTATACGCGAACCGGCGCACACGGCCGAGGGGAAGCGGACTCGATTCAATCCGTAGTTGATCGCGCGCTGGCCCGCTTGCTCAAATTGCATCGCATCGTGCATCAGCGAACTGAGCAGCGAGAGCGTCAGGAAGCCGTGTGCGATCGTCGTGCCGTACGGGGATTCTTTTTCGGCGCGTTCACGATCCAGGTGAATCCATTGGCGGTCACCGGTGGCTTCTGCAAACGCGGAGATGCGTTCCTGGGTTACGACGAGCCAATCGCTTGTTGCGAGTTCGCGGCCAACGGAACCATGCAGAGATTCGATGGAGGCAATTTTAACGGGCGGCACCTGAATCTCCGTGAATGCTCAATGGTGCGCGGGCTTTGCCCATTTGCCGAGCTCAAAGCGCGCGATCGATTCGGCGTGAACTTCGTCCGGCCCGTCGGCAAGGCGCAACGTGCGAACGCCGGCCCATGCTGCGGCGAGGAAGGTGTCATCCGAGACGCCTGCTCCGCCGTGAGCTTGAATGGCGCGGTCCAATACCCTGAGTGCTACATTCGGCGCCGCAATTTTAATCATCGCAATTTCCGCCCGGGCTGCTTTATTTCCGACCGTATCCATCATGTGCGCAGCTTTCAGCGTCAGAAGTCGTGCCTGTTCGATCTCGATTCGCGAAACCGCAATGTCCGCTCGAATCGTGCCTTGTTCAGCCAGCGGCTTTCCAAATACCACGCGCGACTGGACGCGTTTGCACATGGTCTCGAGCGCGCGTTCCGCAACACCAATACAACGCATGCAGTGATGGATACGGCCAGGCCCGAGCCTGCCTTGTGCGATTTCGAATCCGCGGCCTTCGCCGAGGAGCATGTTTGTTGCCGGCACACGAACATTCTTGAAGGTGACTTCGCCGTGACCATGCGGGGCATGGTCGTAGCCAAAAACATGCAGCAATCGCTCGATTTTCACGCCGGGAGCATCCATCGGCACCAGAATCATCGATTGCTGTTTGTGCTTCGCGGCGGACGGGTCGGTCTTGCCCATAAAAATGGCGATCTTGCAGCGAGGATCGCCGGCGCCGGACGTCCACCACTTCCTTCCGTTGATGACGTACTCGCTTCCGTCACGCAAGATACTGGATGCGATGTTGGTGGCATCGGACGACGCCACGTCCGGCTCCGTCATCGCAAAGCACGAGCGAATCTCGCCTGCCAGCAACGGCTTCAGCCATTTCTCTTTCTGCTCGGGCGAGCCGTAGCGCGCAAGCACTTCCATGTTTCCCGTATCCGGCGCGGAGCAGTTGAAAACTTCCGGTGCCCAGTGGCATCGCCCCATGATTTCGCACAGCGGCGCGTATTCCAGATTTGTTAGACCCGCGCCATCAGAATCGTCGGGCAAAAAAAGATTCCACAGGCCCGCAGCACGCGCCTTCGGCTTCAGTTCCTCGACGATCTTCGTGGGCTTCCATCTGTCGCGTTCGACTTCTTGGTGGAAGCGCCGCTCGTTGGGATAGATGTGTTCATCCATGAAGCGCTGAAGGCGCTTCTGCAGTTCCTTGGTTTTCTCGCTGAATTCGAATGTCATCGGGATGTCTTTGGCTTAACGGCCTGTAAAAGCAGGGGCGCGCTTCTCTAGAAAGTGTGCGACGCCCTCTTTGAAATCCTCGCATTGCAGGCTTGCCAGCATTTCGCTCTCGGCTACATCAAATGCTTCGCCGAGCGTTTGGAACATCGCGTCGTAAACTTGCCGTTTCATAATGCGTGTCGAACGAGGACTCGAATTCGCAGCCACATCGCGCGCGTACTCGTTTACCTTTGCGAGAAATGCATCCTGAGGGAAAACCTGATTCACCAGACCCATGCGCAGGGCCTCGGCCGAATCGACCATCCGCGCGGAAAATAGCAAATCGAGCGCGTTTGCGTGTCCCACGAGCCGAGGCAGGATCCAAGCGAGTCCGTACTCAGCGATCAAGCCGCGGCGCGCGAACGCGGTACTGAACTTTGAGGCGTCCGACGCGAACCGCAGATCGCAGTACAGCGCGATGACCAGTCCAAGTCCGACTACCGGACCATTGATCGCGGCAATCACGGGTTTGCCGACGGCGGGAAAGTAAGAATATTTCTTGCGGAAGTCCGCTCGGACACCGTCGGCCGGTCCGGTCGTCGAACTGCTGGAGGCCTGTTTGCGAACTTGTTCGTCGACGCCGCTTGCGACGACGCTGCTCAGCAGCGACATATCCGCCCCGGCGCAGAATCCGCGGCCTGCGCCCGTGATAATGATCACGCGCACGTTCTCGTCGCGCTCAGCTTCTTCGATGGCCGAACGAACTTCTTGCTCCATGACCGCCGTCCATGCATTCAGCTTATCCGGGCGATTTAGAGTGATGGTGGCGATGCGGTCGGCAACGTTGTAGAGCGTCTCCTGATTTGGCATGACGGCGGCGATTATATACAATGCGCAGCACGATAGTCACTTTCATCTGTGGGCGACTATCAGAAAATCGGCCGAGACCTGCGGTCCGGCGAATACGATTCGTTCGACCTTCGGAGGATGTTTTGACGACTCTCAATCACAAATTCGAGCTTGCCTGCCGACCGGCGGGATTACCAAAGCGCAGCGACTGGAAATACGCAGAGGAGCCGGTTCGAGAGGTGCGCGACGGGGAGCTGCTTGTCAAAATTCTTTACATCTCGCTCGATCCGGCGATGCGCGGTTGGTGCAATGAAAGCAAGTCTTACGTCCCGCCCGTGGGTATTGGTGAGGTGATGCGCGCAGGTGGCCTGGGCCGGGTGGTCGAGTCCAAGAATCCGGCATTCGCGTCGGGCGATTACGTGACGGGGCTTATGGGCGTCCAGGAATATGCGATCAGCGATGGGAAAGGTCTCAACAAGATCGATCCGAAGATGGCGCCTTTGCCCGTGTACCTTGGTGGGCTTGGCATGACGGGCATGACCGCCTATTTCGGCTTGCTCGACGTAGGGCAGCCGAAGGCCGGAGAGACCGTGGTGATTTCGGCAGCGGCCGGAGCAACCGGAATGATCGCGGGGCAAATTGCGAAAATAAAAGGCTGCCGCGTGGTCGGCATTGCTGGTGGTGCCACGAAGTGCGAATTCATCGTCAAGGAGCTCGGTTTCGACGCTGCGATCGATTACAAAGCAGAAGACGTCCGTAAGGCATTGCAGCAACACTGCCCGAAGGGCATCGACATCTATTTTGACAATGTGGGCGGCGAAATTCTCGATGCTGCGCTGTCGCAGCTCGCGCGTGGGGCACGTGTCCTGATCTGCGGCGCGATTTCGCAGTACAACAACACCACGCCCATCAAAGGACCGTCGAACTACCTTTCGCTCCTTGTAAATCGCGCCACGATGAAGGGCTTTCTTGTGTTCGACTATGCGAACCGATACGGTGAAGCTGCGCGAGAAATGGCTGGTTGGTATGCGGCCGGAAAGCTCAAGACACGCGAGGATATCGCCGAGGGCTTCGAAAATTTCCCGGAAGTGTTCCTGAAACTCTTCAAAGGCGAAAACACCGGCAAGTTAATGCTCAAAGTGGCGGACGCTTAGAGAGTGCGCTTTTCTCGAATTGCACGCTCATGCTGGCGGTCGCTGAATCGGGAGGCTCAATGCCGTTCACAGAAAATCGCGGGGTGAAGATTTACTGGGAGGAGGAAGGCAAGGGCGCGCCTGTCCTCCTGATCATGGGCCTCG
>DATNKB010000226.1:0-21866 GCA_035603595.1 Candidatus Dormiibacterota bacterium | reverse complement strand
GCTCGCGGCGTCCTAGCCAAGTTTTTCGCCCAACGAGATTTCGATGTCTGCGAAGCTGTCGATGGCGAAGATACCATCGAGAAAGCTCGGAAACTCAAGCCCGATCTGATCCTTCTGGATGTGGCGATGCCCCACACGAATGGCATCGCCGCGGCCTCTGTCCTGAAAGACATGCTGCCAAACGTTCGCATAGTTTTATTCACCATGTATACCGAAGCGATCGCCAGAGCATTCCCTCACGGAGAGTTTGCCGCTGACGCAGTTATCAGTAAAGGCGACGGGATGGAGAAACTGGAAGAGTGCGTTCAAAGCCTGCTGCGTTCATAGAAATCGTAGCCCGACCACGAACACGTTGCGGGGCGGTTTCCGGAAATTCTGCAAAATCAGGGCGCTGAGTGTGGTCACTATTTCGAAGTCGAAACGCCGGCAATCTCGAAAGCCTTACCTATTCGCCGGTTCCGTTTAGACTATCAAACCAGCGTCGCCATCCTTCTGCATCGAATACATATTTGCGCTCGGAGTCGTTCCATTCTTTCCAAGAAGGCGCGGGTGTACCGAACAAATATGCCCAAATTTCGTGAGCGTACGGCACGGCCGCCTTCCAAGTTGTGCCTGTGATGGTCCACCGCAGCAGCGATTCGACGGTGGCCGATGTCAGACTCGCATGGCGCACATCGCCAGCCCAAGCTACGAGGTCGCTTACTAGCGATTTATTCTTACCGCTTCGTACAGCCGCACCAAAGTTGTCCACCATACGGAGGAACTTCCCGGCATCGAACTTTTCGGGATTGTCGAGAACAAGGTCGTATCTCACTGCTCTCCAGCGTAAATCTGGACGGGAGGTCACAGCCGGCCCCGTTGGCACACTGGTCGAAGGTACCTGAGTTGGCCTGCGGATCGTCCGAGGGGAAACAACACGTCCGGTGCTTCCCGAAAGTGCCGAAGATACCTATGTATTGTTACGCGGTTCTACCTCACTCTTTATCACGAAGTCATGCCGCTCGGCCACCCGCCGAAACTGGGAAACATGAATCTCGCTGTACTCAATGCCCTTATCATCGAGGAATTCTCTTACAGAACTGGAGATTTGCGGAGCCACAAGCCACATCACAATATTCTTACAACCATTGCGCTTCATCTCATCACGATACTTAGCGACCTGCGTCGCGTCTTCGTATTTAAGAGGCCGAGCTTTAAGTTCAATCAGGATCGTGCTCTTGAACTCGTCCTCAAAAACCAGATCGAACCGCCCGACTCCTGCAAAAGGTCGCTGACGGTCCATCAGTACAAAGTGTTGATGGGGGAAAAAGTCGTCGGGATACGCAGCCATGAGGTCTTCCATGTCTCGTTCAATCATAGAACCCGGCGACTCAGAAACCTGTTTTGCATCGTCGAAGTATCGTACTTCGCAACCACAGACACCTCAGGACGTAAAAAGAGTCCTCTGGAGGTGGGTACGATGCCATTCGCCGAGACCGGCGTCAAGCACCCCGAGGTTCGTTCTCAGTTTCACCGGCGATCCTAAAAGCATTCCTCAAATCGGTGGCAACACGCCAGACTCATGCCGAAGATCTTGATCGTTCGTATTGATGCGCTTGTGACAAGCCGGGAATAGGGGGACGACAACAGCGTTGCCTCCCTCCGCGACGGACCGTGGCGAATCGACGAACGTGTCCCACGAGTGGCGCATCAACTCACTTTTCGCTGATTGAAAAATTCTTACCTGCGTCTCGTTGTCCATGTCGTTCACTGTAACTGTATGGGTTGTGGATGCTGGTCGAGCAAAACGACGCGTATCGGTCCTCCAATAGGGTGAGGGGGAAAAGCGAAGATTTCGCGCATTCTATCCCGCCAGACCACAATACACTTTCGCTTTTTATTCTAGTGTTATAATATCAGGTTCGGGACGAGGAATCCTGTTATGGACCGCGAGCGCGAACTGTTGAAACTCTACGATTTGTTTCCTTTCCACGAGCATCCTCTGTGGGCGGCAATCCATCGCCATGAACTGACTTACCAGCAGGTAATCGATGCGGAGGTTCAGCACTGGATCAGGACTCGCGCAGGCAGAGTTCTCCGAGAAGAAGCGATGAAGATGGCACAAAAGCTGAGCGTAGCTATTTTTGAGCAGTTGATGGAGACATATTTGGAGGAGTGCACGCACGACAGCTCTGGACCGAGCCATCTCGACTTGATTGAAGGGCTCGTTGTTCAGGGAGGAAAAAATAAAGCGGAACTTGAACGTACCGAAGCGACTCCAGGGAATGCAGCGGCCATAGCGTTGTACCGTGCGATATCGGACAGAGGAGCTGGGTGCCATCTGGTCGGTGCCGGTGCCGTCGAACATTTCTACAGCAAGCTTACGCCGCAAATTTTCAGCGATTATACGACGCTCTACGGAATGTCAGAAGCCCAGGCTAGCACGTACAAAATTCACGGCACCATGGATCAAGTTCACGCGGAGCGGGCTTTCTCGGTTCTGAAGGAAGTCATCGACTTACACGGCTGGGATGAAGTGAGGAGAAGCGTCCGTGATGCTTTTGTTGCTACCAGCCTCCACTATGACGGAATGCTGCAAGGAGCGACGAAAGAAAACAAGTATTGGGACGGGAGGAGACCATGAAGGGTTATATCTATACGATGTACGCTGGGGCCGACCCGGGCCACGATTGGACGCTAAACGACCCTATTTTCGGCACCTCGCCGACACTTGGAGCGTGTGTGCCGCACATCCGCAGAGCCGTCGACGTCGGAGACCATATTTTCGTGGTAAGCGGCAACATACCCGGCGTAAAACAGTTCATCGTTGGGGGTTTTGAGGTAGCTGAGAAGATTAGTGCTTTAGCCGCTTTCAAAAGATTCCCCGAGCACCGCCTAAAGCGAGGCGAGAACGGACAAGTATTCGGGAACATCATTGTTGACAGCCGCGGGAAACATAATTCGCTCGACGACCACAGGAATTTTGAAAAGAGAATCGAGAATTATATTGTCGGGAGGAATCCGCTCGTACTGACCACTCCCCAACAGTTTCAAGCGGCTAGAGAGGAGACTGTGGATATCCTGTCAGAGATCTTTGAAAAGAAAGGTCGCAAGCCTTTCAACATCATCGGACGGTACCGCAAGATGGATGAGCATCAAATCGAACTCTTAAGGACTCGGCTGAAGGATTTATCCGAATGAACACGGACGCCCTTCGACAGCTACTTCAAAAAAGAAACCGCGCTAAAGACGACTTGTTGTCTGAACGCACTGGGCTCTCTCGTGAACGCATCCTGCAGTTGGAGACCTCGTTGGAACCCAACCTGAACGAGCTGCGCGTGCTCGCTGATTTTTTTCGAGTTGATCTGCGAGATCTTCTGCCTCCTGATCCTCGTCACCAATCAGTTGGCTTGCTATTTCGCAGTGGTGGGAAAGACGTGGATGAGGTCACATCTTCAGCGCTATCGCGGCGTGTGAGCTACTCAATTGAGTTGCTAGGTGAGCAGTTAGTTCCCTCAGCCGTTACTTGGATCGACAAGTTTCGCAGAGAAGGTAAGACGTACGCCGATGCTGAACACAATGCGGAGGTGTTTAGAACCGTATTTTTGGGCGGCGACCAGGTTAGCCCGCTTTATCGTCTGCCTGAGCTAGCCGTGAGGGAAATGGGAGTTCTGCTGTTCTTAGTTCGAAGCAATCGCTTCGAAGGTGCCTCCGCCTATGTGGAGAGCCTGCCGTTTGTATTTCTGGCTGAAAGCTTTGGCCCTCGAATGCTTTTCACTCTGGCACATGAAATCGGCCACCTCATCGGTCATCACGATCCTCAGCAAAGCTTTGCGGTAGTCGACACGCAGACCGAAAAAAGAACACTACCCAGCAAAAATGCCACCGAATTCTACGCCCACGCCTTTGCGTCTTGCCTACTGATGCCCGGGAGCGGAATCGGAATAACTCTCCGCAAAATCAGAGAAATGCAGAAGGGGTCGGACAAGGCGCTCGGAGATTTAGAGATACTCCTGCTGTCTCGCATTTACGGTGTCAGCTTTTATGCTGCTGCGAGGCGTTGTGAAGACTTGAACCTCCTTCCGAAAGGAGGTGCAGCATCACTGAACGAAACTCTTAAGAAGGAGTTCGGAAGTGCCGAAAAGCGTGCTGATGCCGCAAACCTACCTCCTCGCGCCGACGTTTTGTTTCCGAAGATGCCTCCCGCGCTCTTAAAAGCCGCCACCGACAAGGTTCGCGCCGGAGAAATCTCGATCGGGAAGGCGTCATCGATCCTGGGGCTTTCCATAGCAGATTTGTTGACCGCAAATGCCCCGAGAATGAATTGAACGTCGTGCTCGATGCAAGTTCAAGCATCAATCTGCATCGCGGTGGTGTGTTCGATGTCGTGTTAAGCCTCACTTCGTCTGCGTTTGTTTTCCACATGGGTTACATCGTCAGGAGTGAATGCGGCGATCTGCGGGAGTTTCTCGACGTTCTCGTTACCAAGGGATCCCTCGTTCTGCTCCCAGACAACACGCTCGGTCCGCAGGAGTTCACCGAAGTTCTGAATCTGTACGAGTTGGGTTTGGGCGAGACTGAATGTATCGCGCTCGCTAAGCAACATGAATTGTCTGTGTGCACGGACGACAAAGCAGCGAGGAGAGCGGCCGCTCAACACCTCGGAGACGGGCGAGTGTTCGGGAGTCTTCGTTTGATTCGGGAATGCGTCTGTCAGGGATTGCTGAGTGCCCAGACGGCCTATGCTGCGTATGAAACCATGAAGGCTCGCGGCGCATTCCTGCCTTCCGTTTCGGCCGTTTACTTCGAGTGCTGACCGATGCAAAAAAATGGAGAGCTGAACGGAAGATCAGACCAAAAATCTGATGTACTCAAGAGGCCTACTTGACATCGAAATTGACATAACCGCTGCAACGAACCACCCACTGTACACTACCGTGTCCAACACTAAGTCCCTTTTGCTGCAACGAGAATATGCGCCAAATGCGGCCTATTTCTGTTCCAGAATCTGATGTACTCAAAAACCCGTTTGACATCAAACTTAGCATGACCGCGGCAGTCGTTTGTCACCTCGGCAGGGATCTCTCTTCAACGTGCATATCTGCCGGATTAAGGCCCAAAAGTTTGGAAAGTTCGCTCTCGACCTTCGCTCCGGCGCTGACTTGCGTCGGCACCAATTTGTTAATGTCGGCATCTACCGCCTTCGTGCATGCATCGGCAGCCTCGCCGTGATAGTCCGCATGGCTCTGCGCTAAAACCTTCAACTTATCGCACACATCACCAGCTTTCGATTCGCCAGTCATCCCGGCTTCTTTGTGCGTTGCGCGGATGTGCGTACCCAGTTCCCCGAGGCCTTTGGCGAAGGCGGTCCAATGGGCCTGTTCTTTTTGATGATCGCTCGCTATGTGTTGCCGTGCGGTTGCCATTTTTCTTCCTCCTTAAGTTCGAGAAGACTCTACGCGAGAGGACACAATCTCGCCGTTATGGTCGAAGCCGTGTACCCATGTTTCTCCCGTCTCGCTATCGATACTTTTTTCAAATCGGATCCTGTTACGACCGGAAGAAGCCTTGGAAAGGTCCACGCTGCGCGTCTCGAGCGGCGGTGTGGCCGTCATGGGTTCATCCCAACTGAAATCGGAGACGCCAGCGCTCTTACTGAAGCGGTCACGTTCTGCCTTTTTGAAAAACTCATGGACTGGATCCGCGATATCGCTGGCGTCGGTATTGCTGTCGAAAAGCTTGGAGACTTCATCGCCGGACAAATAATCGCGACTGTCCACAACCACGAGGTGCTCGAATTGCGGGTCCACTTTCATGTTTCCCCCTCACTTACTTTCCGATTTCCTGGTCAACGGCTCGCTGCAGTTCGTCGTGAATCGTTTGCGCTGATTCAAGCAAACTCGGTCGAGCGAATGCTCGTTGCTTCAACGGCGGGTGAATTATATTTTGGGCGTAGACGGTTTTTGGCCCCCTTAGGAATTGGAGCGCCCTAGCCTTTGTCGCCATGACCGTCCAAGAATGCGGCACGCCAGTCTCCTGAAATTTTCCGTAGAAGGCCGTCCCCTGCGCCATCGAAACCGAACCACGAATCTCGTTTCCGGTTGTAATCGTCGGATCGGAGTGAACACTTGAGCGCAAAATACCTGTTCGAACTTTCAAAATCTGACCGGACAATTTTTCAGCTGCGATTTTTCCAGCAAGCTGAAACATCAAAATCCTGATCTTTGTAGTGAGCACAGCCCGGATTCTCGGGCTCAGGCCCCGCAACTTCGTAATGAGCCTGGTATGGGTGTCGCTGATGAACTTTATTTCAAACATGAATCCTTTCAATAGCTGGCCAGCCCAGCATCCTTCTTCGCTTTTGCGAATTCCTCTTGAGCTGAAATGAATTGCTGCCGCTTCTCTCTCCAAACGCGCTCGAGCTTCCCATCTGGGGATGTCTCCATTGCACCGACGCAGATTGCCTGTCGTCCGCCGAGTCGCGCCGTTCGCAAACCATGATGCTCGTTCTTGTAAAGTGCGATGGCCTTAGTTGCGTCAGTACCTTCGCGCTTCGCCGCCGAGAGGTTAGCCGTTGCCGCCTCATAGCAGTACTGGGCGGTTTGCACCGGCTCAATGGCTTCGATTACATGCTCGCGTATTAAGAATCTCAGCATCGAATCTCTATCTATCACGCCATTTTCACACCGTCATCAAAAATCGAACCTTTTTTATGTCTACCTTTTTGTGACTCATTCTTCCGTGTGGCGCTGGGTAGCCAACGGCGTCGATGGACTTACGAACGGAATTCGCTCCGCGCCGAAGTCAAGCTGATAACAATTGCGGTGAAATTGGTTCGCAATTTTAATTACTAGCAGCGCGTGGAGACATTTAGGACGTTTTGGCTTCTCTTCTGTCATACAAACCTCCCAAAGGAACTTCTGGGGTCAGATCTCAACTGCGCGAACGTCATGCCCGCCGCAGATGCGGCTCCGCTCTGCCAACCACAGTTGCCACAACGAACCTGCCCTGAGACCGTTTGCGGAAGAAAATCCCCACAGCAGCTGCCTACCGGTGTCGGCAATTCCTTGCCATTCGTACGCCCGCACTGATTGCAGCGAATCTGTCGAAGCTCGTTGTACGTTGTGGCTGTGCTTCCGCAACCAGGTGCCGGACATGGCGGACCTGGCTGGTTGCGAGTGCTTCCCTGCCACGTCTTGAAACTTCGAGCCTTGGCGTCTTCGACGGGATTGCGGATCACAACCGCTTTCGGTTGAGGCTTGTGAACGAGTTCGCCCCAGGCATCGCGGATCCCTTGAGAAATTTCTCGCGCGTGCTTCTTAAACATCTCCGTCAGACCGAGTTGGCCACTAATATTCCAAGCCAGCACTTGGCACAACGCACCAGCTACAGCATTGCTAACGTCATCGTGCGAACCTGGTGGATGATCGATTGCATCATGTAACCGTCCGGTGCGCCGTTCCAGGCCGGTTAGTTGTACGTTGAGTCTGGGATTGTCGAGCAGTTCTGCCTGCGCGGACATCAATGCCGGCAGGAGTTCGAGATACAGTTCATTTTTGGATTTCTCAGCAACGCGATAGTGAACACCATGCTTTTGGAATTCTTCCCGCGGCCATTCGCCCGCATAACGGTCGCCTTCAATCTCAGTGACGTGGTAGCTCTTGAAGATGCCCGCAAATTCCGCAGTTATCAGCTTGGGACTTAGTGGTGCCTGTGCCTCGCGCACCAGATCCAGAACAGCCTTGTCACGTTCAAGATGTGCAATCGCCATCGTGAAAGAATCGCCCACGCCTCCCGATGGGTCCGCAAACCCGTAATAGGTGCGGCTTTCGTCATAAGGCAGCTCACGCCTTCCAGAAATTGTTCGTGCTTCCACGGTTTCAACTGAGATAAAAGTTTCGACATCTTCCCTAAATTGCGCTCCAAATTCCGCGCGCGCTGCACTGGGATCCTTCGCATAGGCCGCTTCAATCACTGCTGAAGGCAAAGTCGGATTCATCGACTTACTGTCTGCCTGCCACACCAACACGTCGGCACTCTCCCTGCCGAAATTTGCCTTGTGTGCGTTGTAGAGCTCGCCGCGCCTCGCATACGGACTCGAGATTCCAATCAATAGAGCGTTAGGGATTGTGGCCATGGCTGGCCGAAGTGCGCCGATTACTTCCGTGTCCGGGTTCGCAGAATCTTCCGCTTGCCAAAAAGCGAGCTCATCACAGATTGCCGCCAAAATAGTTCGACCGCGAACCGCTCGATAAGAGGAGGTATGGATCTCAATTCTGACGCGATTGTTTAGCTCGACACTTTCTTTCAGCCGATTCGTGACCATGCCGCGCAGTAACGGCGCATCAAGCAGCGCATTCACATAGGAAAAAATCACTTTGGCTTGCGCGCGGTCACTCGCCAGGATCATCACCACGCCCCACTCGCCAGGCGCTAATTGATCGTCATACTTCCGAAAGCACGCTAGAAACACAGCAATCAGTGCCGCAATCACACTCTTGCCGCTGCGCCTTCCACAAATCAAATAGCTTTCCCGAAATTGCTTATCCGGTACATCGTCTCGGCCGGTAAATTTGCGATAGACTTCTTTCTGTTCCGCGGTTAACCCAAGACCGAACAGCGCCGACAGGAAAACTTTCCAGTTTTTCCAGCTATCATCCTTCCCGAATAGCTTCCTCGTCCGGAACGTCTTCGAGAACAACTTCGCGCTCTCCATCGTTTGCAGGATGTTCATTCGTCGCTCCTTCCAAATATTGGTCGAGGCTCCCTACATACTTCGGCTGCTTCTCGAGCCCCAACTCCTTGAGCAAATAAGTCAGCGTGTTCACCAAAGTGTTTCGCTGGCTCAGAATCGGATACAGCGATCGCCGCTTCTTGTTCATCAGTTGGTCTTGCGTCATCAACCACCCGTCGATGTGGTCAAGCAATAGCCGCTGCCGGCATACCAGTTCCACTATCGTCCGCTTCTGCGCCGACAACCCCTCCGCTCCACCCAGATCCTGCTCCAGCTCCTGACGCCATCGCCGAAGCGCCTGCATCCCCGCCGATCGCGCATCAAGCGCCACCAGACCGCGCGTGCTTACTCGCGCCATCAGCCCTTTTAATCCGTGCCGCTGTACTCGTTTTCCCATCAAACCACCCTTCAAAAATTGACAAATCCTGTACGTTGACCCGTTGTGCTTTTGGCTTCGCCGATGCCTTAAAAGTAATGATGATGCTTCGCCTTTTGTTCTCGGAGAAGTAAAAACGAACTCTACCACGGAAAGCTCAGTTTGGGCTTAGCAGACGGAGAGCGTTCGAGATCAGGTCCTTAGGAAATCGGCTAAATGCTTCGGGCACAGCCTCGGGCACAGTCGCTATAAACCATTCATTTTATAGGCGATTAAGTGGCACATCGGGACGACAACCCGACGCGCTTTTGGCTTTTGGGTCCTAAAAGCCTAACCCAGAGAGCCACTTAGCCTCGCTCGACCTCGCCACGAGCTTCCTATTAGCAGCGCGACCATTTCTGAGGGCATTCTAAGATGACCTCGATTGTTTTCTCTTTCCATTCGCCAACGAAGCAAAAGCGAAAAAGTCATCATGGTTGCCGGCAAGCTGCGGAGAAAACGCTGGGTACTTTGGTTGCCAGTTCTCGGCGATGGCTGGTTCAGTTTGGTTTTTTGACTTCATAGTCTGAAGGTTTGGCTTGAGGGATGTCGGTTGCTTTGGGGTGGAATACTGAAAGCCCAAACCGTTGGATGGCAGCCTTCAGGACTTCATTGATGAGGTCGGTGTAGTAGGGCAGATGAAATTCGCGGCGAAGGTCTAAGATAAGTTCTTTTTGAGTCTCAAAGGGAACAACGAAGCCATGGGGTTTGCCTTTGCACTGAGCCGTGACGAAGCGTCCGACTTGTTCGGCGAGAAACGTAACGACCTCGTTGCGTTGATTATCGAGGAAGGCGGGCAATGCTTTTTTGAGGTAGGCGCGTTCGGACCTGATTTCCTCGCCGCATTCTTTTGCTGTTCTCAGGATCTGAGACTCACAAAATGATTGGAACACGGGATCAAGTGGTGGTTTGGGTTTGGACTTGGAAACTTGTTTGGAAGCCGCCGCGCGTTTTTTGCGCGAGGCATCATCATCATCCAAATCTGATTCTGAATCTGAATCTACTTCTAATTCTACTTCTGTCTTGTGACGTTTTTGTGACTTCACTTGTGACTTCACTTGTGACTTTGGTTGTACTTTTTCTGTAGCATTCTGCCGGTACGGCTTAACTCGTTCATACTCCGACTGATAGTGCGTCCAGTTCAGGATGCGGATGACGTAGAGAGTGAGTCCAAACTCGTTCTTTTCGGACTCGATTTTGATTTTTCCCGTACGTTCGAACAGGCTAAGAGTCTTCAGCACGTCGAGAGGTTCAGCGGGCGAGAGTGCTTGAAACTTTTCGATGGGATAGCCAATGAGTTTATTGCCGGGATCGAGGCCAGCGCAAACGATACCGCCGACTCTACCGCGGCCGGCCATTGCCATCAGGTCAACCCAGAACGCGCGTTGCGCTCCATTCATCTGGTATCTGGTTGTGCCATCGAGCCAATCTTCGGCGTATAACTTAATCCAAGTTCGCCGGCCTTGTGTGGGTTTCATCGTTTCACTTCCTTTTCTTCCTTTTCTTCCTTTTCTTTTTTCTCTGGCTCATCTGGTTCGACGGCTCGCAACTGGTCCACGTACATCTGTGCTGGCTCATCTTCGAGCGCAACAATCCAACCTTTCACGATGGCTTCGGCTCGACGTCGCAAAATACGTAAGAACATTTCATCGAGACCGGAAGGTTGAAACCCGGGGGCCTTATGTGCGTCGATAAACTCTTGCGAACCGCCAGACAGTATCTCTAGCTCTTCGTCCGTGAGTGTCATCTCACCTTTCGGCTTCCTCTTCATCGCTGGTGTCTCCTTTATAAGCACTAGCAAATGCAAAAATCGCTTCGCCGATTCCACCATATAGATTGATTTGCACTTCGGACATTTGAGCCACCATTCGAAATAGAATCCGCTGGGCGTCGGTTCGGGCGGCTTGATATGCGTGCGACGTTCAACGGGAGTGCCGCGATGGCGGCACGGCTGTCCTACTTCCGTGATTCGCATTTTGCCTTTTCTAGTTTTCTTCTCTGAATCCTTCGCAGGAATCATGTCAACATGAATGCCGTTTTCTCGGCGTCGTGTAATCTCGGAATCTACTTCACTCAGGATTTGCCGCGTGTGTTCGGCGAGCCATTCTAAATATTCGCCTGGCACGTCGGCGATTCGACGCCCTTCATATTTGCCGAACGATAGAACGCCGGCAGGATATTGCCGCCGCTTTTGAAACTGTTTACGTTTCATCCGCTAGTGTCTCCCGTCGATTTCACCTCATGAATTTTTCCTGTGCGGGACGAGAACGATGCACACATCGAAAACAGTTCCAGCCACAACTTCGCGTTCCCAGACCGTTGCAATCGGCAAGCGCGTTTTTGGATTCGCAATGATGAGTAAGCCCTCTTCGACGTGTTCGCTTGGTTCGGGCTTTCTCAAAGGGCACTCCTTGAAAAGGAAGGTTCGCATTTTTTCACCTTGGGACTTCGTCAATCGTGATGTTCTTGCAGCCATTTAGCAGAATCATCTCCCCCGTTTAAAACCTTCGCCGCTATCCACCTTCACGGAGCGGACGGATTTCAGGTGTTCGGCATCATTTCGGACGCGGAACAAAATGGCCGCGTCGTTGACGCGCCACACCAGCTCTTCGCTCAACATGTCGCACAGCCCGGCTTGCTGTGCCTCGTAGAAAACGGAGACCGCATCGGGAAATCGAGCAATATCCGTTATGGCCTTGGTGAGTTTTTCAGCTGTTGGTGATGCTTTGTGTTTCATTTCGACACCAACGAATTTTCTTCCATTTCTTCGAGACCTGTCTTCCCTCGCCATGATCTCAGTGCCGCGCTTTCACGGGTAAAAGTCGCAATGTCGGCATAGGCGCTGCTGGCTAGGAAGTCCTGCCGGTACTTAGGATTTACCCTTTTAATGAAATTCCTGTCTGTCTCCTCAATCGTGTCTATAATTAAGTTCCAGTCAATGAACCTTCCAATAAAGATGATTCGATTGTTGAACCAGACGTTTTGACGACAGGTGTAACTGTCGGTTTGTTGGAATTCCCACCACCAGGCCTTATTTTCAAGCTGCTGTTCTCGATACCACCTCACCAGCTCAACTAATTCTTCCTTTGTTGGAAAAAATGTTGCCATTGGCTTTTCTCCCGGCTTGAATTTGCTTCCATCATCTCTTCGCACCTCGTCTTTTTGTCGTTCAAGATTCACTTCGATTTGGTTAGGGCCTCCCACTGGGCCTCCCACTATCCGTAGTTTCATTTCGTTCTCCTTTGTGATTTTTCACCGCTCATTGGAGTCGTTTCTGCGACCGGCGCAATATGGAACGTGTATCGACCGTACTCGACTCTTTTTGTAGGCTTGCAGTTTTCGAATCCGCTTATTAATACACGGCAAGATTACGCAGCGTGGGCATTCGCTCAGACTCTCCGTCGAATTATTCGTCTTCGGCGGCTGCGATCGCTGGCCAGTGAAAGCGATGCTGCGGACAACCTGGGCGATGGCCAAGCGCTGTTCCTCAAGGGATGGCGCGTGGTGAAGTTTGCTTCCGCCGAAAGTGACTTTTCGCTTCTTCATGACGCGCCGGGATAAGCTTTCCGTACTTCCGCCTCAGTCAATATCGTTACAGTTCCATCGTCATAAAGGCCGAAGTCAGCATCCCCGTTGCCCAACCAACGGCTGCAAGAGTCATCCCAAACTCGGAATCTCTTCTTGCCATTACGATTTCGACATTGGATTAACCGCGTTTCCCTTCCCTTAATCTTGGCAACAAAGAAATACGCAGACGTCGTCCAACGTCGTCTCAGGCGATTTTGCTTCGTCTGCTTCGATGGCTGTGATTGTGTGAACGTCGTCAATGTGGGGCGAGTGCTCCTCTAGATAGTCGGCAACAATTTTCTGAATCAAGTCGACGGGATCGACACCGCGCCGCACCGCAAGCGTTTGCAGGATGAACGCGTCGTCTCCAGACAGGCGTATCGAGAATCGTTGCGAGCCGTTGGTTGTCGCTGTAGCAGGACCCTCCGACCTTATAGAGATCGCGAACTTCAATTCCTCAACGGAGAAGTCCCGCTCAATGGCGAGGTTTAGCAAATACTCTTGCTCCCCTCGTTCGAAAGACGCGACAACCCGATGAAAGCTGAAATCGAGTTCGGGACGCCTCGCCTCAGCGCCGACTTTTGCAGCGACGCGCGCATAGTCAACTATCGTTTTGCGAGGCAGCCTGGTCGTCTTCATCACCTCGCGGATTGCGTCGTCTCGACCGAACTGCTGGACGCCTCTATTAATGAGGTCACCGAGAAAAAACTGAACCTGAGTGGTAGCTTTCGACGCCCATGCAATCGCGTGGATCCAGGCTTCCTTAGAAATCTTCTTAAACTCGCTGAGCGGAAGAATCGCCTGGTCGCCGACCACGAACACGTTGCCTAGTTCAGGCAGAACTGTTGCCGCGTTCGAGCGCCGGTCGGCGTTACATAACGCCGTCTCCCGCTTCATTTCGGTCGCTCCTCTGCCGGCTTCGGCTCCGGGCGGCTTCCCCACCATGATTTCGTCGGCTTTGCTTTTTGGGGCTTCTTCTTCATTTCGAATCCTTCGGTTTCTTCGGTGTGATCGTCGCCCTTTTTCATGCCCATGCAAAATTCTTCGATTTAAGTTCGGTAGCTTGTTTAGGTTTCTTGCTTTGTACCTTTTTGCTCATATGACTTCTTCTTCCTTTGCTGCTACTCGACTTCAATGATGTCGTCGGGATTGAGGCGCACCGTTTTTTCTTCTCCGTCGAGCTGAACCTCACAGCGATCCCAAAATACCGTGAGCAGCTTGCCGATGCCGCGGCGGGTATAGACACGCTTCCCGATCAGCAGATACAGGGCTGCAGGAGCAGGATGCGTCTTGATAAAGACGGCTTCTTCGCGCAATTCACGCGCCCTGGCTGGATGATCCTTTTCAAAGTCCCTCCTCGCGTCTTCGTGGAGCTTTCTATCGCACCATCTACAGCGACCGGCCTTCCAGGTTGCGCCCGTCCCGAGATGTCCGCAGCTTGAGCAGTCACACTGCTCGCTCCCCTGGCAGTGGCAACACACCGGATTCATCGCTGCTTCCTCAGATACTCATTCAGTCCGCTTAAACTGAATCGCAGCAGCCGCTGCCCTTCGCCGATCCTCCGCGTGAACGGAAGTTTTGCGGAATTGCGGTAGAGCCAATCTTTGCTGACGCACATGCGCTGGGAAGCCTCGTTCACATCGAGCAGTTCATCATTTGTTCTCTCGATTGCAGGCGCGGCGATCCTCGCGAATGCCATCGTTCTAATGACTTCGATTTCACCGAGAAATTGCGGCAGGCAATCGCGCGGGAGATCGCTGGCGAGTTGCTGCAGCTCGGCCTGTAGCTCTGCCCTCATCGCGCTGCTCGTTTCGCGCGCAGCTTTACTGGGAATTTTCGGCGTCTTGGTAGATCCCAGCGCGGACTCTTGCAGTGCGGGCAGTGCAATGGTCGTTTATTCGTTCGCGGGATCCATACATGACAGCAACGGCGGCAAATGAACTGAGGAAGTCGCATCCCCTGAGACATACACACCATCCCTTTGAATTGGGAAAATGTGTCTCAAGTGAACGCGAAGCCAAGCCCCAATGGGGAACTTGCGTTGAGTCTGAGGCACCCTTCGTTGAATTACTATCATAAGGATACGCAACGGAATCGTTTGGTCAAGGGAAAAACTTCGCGACAGGAAGCCCGGAGACGAACGCAACGGGACTGCCTAGGGCTATGGCACCACCCCAAAAAGATGGTCCTTGACACCTACGGTATCACTCTGATACCGTTCTTGCAGGAGGCATATATCCGGTGAAGAAGAAAGCCAAGTCGGCCGAAGAAGTCGTTAACAGCACTCTGCGGTTGCCACGTCCACTTTGGGAACAAATCAATCACATTGCGATAGACAGGCGGCTTTCGATGGCGCAAGCGATCATTCAAGCGGTTGCGGAATACTGCAAGCGCGAAGGGAGGAAGTAACATGCGAGGGGATGGCAGAATTTATCTACGCGGTAACGTATTTTGGATCGCCTATTACCTGCGCGGCGAAAAGTTTCGAGAGTCCGCGCAAACCACGGATGAGAAGGAAGCGGTCAAGTTCCTTCGCAAACGCATGCGGGAAGTGGGCTGCGACATCGAAGGTGCTCGACCATTCACGACGCCCAAAGCAGGCAAGGCGACCGTGCATGAATTGCTCGAAGGGCTCAAAGCCGACTACAAATTGCGCGACAAGGATAGCGGGCAAAATTTTTCCCACCTGAAACGCGCTGATGATGATTTTGGAAAGCATCTCGCTGTAAAACTCACGACGCAGCAGATTCGCGACTACATGAACAAACGACGAACGGACGGTGACGCCAAAGCTTCGATCAATCGCCCGCTGCAACTCTTGCGCCAAGCTTACAGCTTAGCTGTGAAGTCGGGCGACCTTGCCCGGGCACCGCACATTCCGCACCTCTCGGAGGAAGGCAATGCTCGGAAGGGATTTGTCGATGAGGCTCAGTTCCGTGCGATCCTCGAATTTCTTCCGTCGTACCTCAAAGACTTTTGCCTGTTCGCCTATGTCACGGGGATGCGCTACGGCGAAGTGAGATCCCTAAAGTGGGCGAATGTGAAGGGGGACGAGATCGAACTGGAAGCCCTGGACGCCAAGACAGGCGAGGCGCGAATCGTCCCCATGGTGGGCAAAGACCTTGCCGGAATTCTCGCGCGCCGCAGGGAAGCGAAGAAAGTGAAACGGGGCGGTACTACAACGATTGCCGATCTGTTCTTCCACCACAATGCGAAGGCGATTGTCGATATCAAAAAAGCCTGGCGAACGGCTTGCAGGAAAGCCGGCATGCCGCATCTCTTATTTCACGATCTGCGCCGCTCCGCAGTGAAGCACATGGATGAGGCCGGCGTTAGCCGCGATGTGGCGATGTCGATCTCGGGCCACAAATCGCAGTCGATGTACACCAGGTACAATATCGTGAATACCCAGCGGGCACGGCAAGCCCTGGAACACACGCAAGCCTACCGCGAAGGCACGACGGGGAACGTGGTTTCGATCAGCAAGTAAATTTCATTTCGCAGCGAAGGGCCAGGGACTAAAAAACCCTGGCCTTTTTTTTCGAATGGGAGCACAGCGCCGAAAAGAATGGGCACAGTTCGGGCACAATCGAGGCTTTCAAGGAAAAAGGCTTCCAGCGTTGAAACTGGAAGCCTTTTGTTTTATTAGGATTGCTGGTTGCGGGGGTTGGATTTGAACCAACGACCTCCGGGTTATGAGCCCGACGAGCTACCAGGCTGCTCCACCCCGCGCACAAATGATACCACAGAGCTCTCTCGCAGCGCACACTATGCCCAATGCCCCGAATTTCGCCGCCTAATCCACGCTTCCACTCGCGCCCGCCACCACCTCTCAATCCCCAATTCCCACCCCGGCAAACTGTGATAGCATTTTGCATCCCCGCAGGATATATACGAGAGGACTCCTCTCATGGGTCACCGTTTCACGATCGGCGTCGAGGAAGAATTTCAAATCATAGATCCCACCACGAGCGAGCTGCGTTCGCACGTCAGCCAGCTCGTCGCCGCCACCTCCGCCAACCTCGGCGAACAGGTAAAGCGCGAAATGCACCAGTCGATCGTCGAGATCGGCACGAAAATCTGCGAGAACGTTGACGAACTCCGCGTCGACATGCACCGCACCCGCGGCGAACTCGTTCGCTCCGCCGAAAGCGTCGGCCTGTATGTCGCAGCTTCCGGCACGCACCCTTTTTCCAATTGGATCGACCAGGTAATCTCTCCCGGCGAGCGCTACAAAAACATCGTCGAAGAATTGCAGCAATTGGCGCGTTCCCTGCTGATTTTCGGCATGCACGTTCACGTTGCTGTACCCGATCGCACCACCATGATCGATCTGATGAACATGGTGCGTTATTTTCTGCCGCATCTCCTCGCGCTTTCCACCAGCTCGCCGTTCTGGATGGGCCGGAATACCGGCCTGAAATCATTTCGCACCACGGTCTTCCGCCGATTCCCGCGCACCGGAATTCCCGACCACTTCGATTCCTGGAGCGAGTACGAGGATTATGTCGGCCTGCTCATTAAGCTGCGTTGCATCGACAACGCGAAAAAAATCTGGTGGGACGTCCGCCCTCACCCCATCTTCGGCACTCTTGAATTTCGAATCTGCGATGTGACACCGCGAATCGAAGATGCAATCGCAATCGCCGCGCTATCGCAGGCTATCGTCGTCAAGCTCCATTATCTGTACACCAGGAACATGGGCTACCGGATGTACCCGCGCGCGTTGATCGAGGAAAACAAATGGCGCGCGGCGCGCTGGGGCGTGGAAGGCAATCTGATCGACTTCGGCAAACAAGCCGAAGTCCCCATGCGCGAACTCGGCGAAGAGCTGCTCGATTTCGTCGATGATGTCGTGGACGACTTGGGAAGCCGCGACTCGTTGGCCCCGATCGAGCGCATCCTGCGTGAAGGCACCAGCGCTGAGCGCCAATTAAAGACATATGCGGAAACGGGTGACCTGAAAGCAGTCGTGCGGCAAATCGTGGAAGAAACGCGCGGCGAGGGTTCGAAGCAGGTATCGTCCGCAGCGCATTTTCCTGCTGGTGCATAAAGGATTCATCGCTCAGCGGCGCGGCAACGCGCGGACAAGAGGGATCGCAAAGGAGCAAACACTGTGATGAAAATTGGAATTCTGTGTGGCCGCGAGTACAGCTTTCCTCCTGCGTTTATCGAGAGGGTGAATCAGCTGGGAAAAGCCGACGGAATCACGGCCGAGTTTGTGAAATTAGATGGCACGAGAATGAACGAACCGGCTGAATATCGAGTGATCGTCGATCGCATCTCGCACGAGGTGGAATACTACCGGGGCTATCTGAAGCACGCCGCGCTCGAAGGCACCTATGTAATCAACAATCCCTTCTGGTGGACCGCAGACGACAAATTTTTCAACTACGCTGTGGCTTCGAAGCTGGGCATCGCGATTCCCAAGACGGTGCTCTTGCCGCAAAAATCCTATCCGGTCGATGTGGACATCAATTCCGAATCGCTGCGAAATCTGAAATATCCGATCGAATGGGACGAGTTGCTCGACTACGTGGGGCGCCCCGCGATATTGAAACCCTTTTCCGGCGGCGGCTGGAAGCACGTCTACAAAGTGAATAACAAAGAAGAGCTGCTCGCGGCCTACGACGGCACCGGGCCGTACTGCATGACGCTCCAGCAGTTCGTTAATTTCGATCAGTACGTGCGCTGCTTCACGTTCGGGAAAATGGACATCACGCCGGTCGCCTACGATCCGAAAGAACGCCGCTACCTGGTGGATCACAATTACCTTTCCGCAGAACTCGGCGCGCGCGTCGTGAAAGATGCGCAGACAATCAATCAGGCGCTCGGCTACGAGATGAATACGATCGAGTTCGCAGTCGAGAAGGGCGTGCCCTACGCCATCGATTTCCTGAATCCCGCTCCCGATTTTGAGCGCGACCGCATCACGGAATTTTATTTCGGGCATGTCGTCGAAAAGATGGCCCAACTGGTCATCGACCGCGCTCTCAAGGGCAACGTGGCGAATTCCTGGCCGCGCTGGGAAGAAATGCTCGGTATCGGCGCAGCAAGCGGTTTCACCGCTGCGCCTGCGGCTACGAAGGCTAGCGCGAGCCCCTCGAAAAACGCGCCAGCGCGTGGTGTTGGAGCGAAGAGCGCATGACGGGTTCGTCCCAGGCGTCCCGCTCAGCATCGGACGAACCGCCGCGCCAGCCAGCCGTCACACCCCAAGAGCCGCCTGCTGCGAAAGCATGGCACGCTCTTCTCCGGCCGGATGTTGAACTCTCCTTTGAATTCTGCGCTGAGCTCAACGCTCGGATGCGCGCCGAAAAACTCAAATTCGGCGACCGAGTTCATTGCCCATTCCTGCGCCCGTTTTTCCTCACAGCAGAAGACGACCGCCGCGTACGCGCCGTCACTGAAGCGATTGCGGCAATCGGCGAACGCGTCGTAAAGCAATCGCTCGCCGATCCCGCGCTGCTTGCACAAGCTGCCCTCACCCCAGACGAAGAGCGACTCGCGAGAATTTCGCCCGGCTACGGCAGGTCGAGCACTGCTTCACGCCTCGACGCATTCCTCTTGCCCAATTCCCTGCAGTTCGCGGAATACAACGCCGAATCCCCTGCCGGCCCCGGTTACGCGGAGACACTCGCCGAAGTTTTTCTTTCCCTGCCCGTGATGACACGATTCAAGGAAAGCTATCGCGTCCAAAAGTACGAAACGATGAAAATGCTGCTCGAAGCCCTCCTTGCGAGCTATCGCGAGTGGGGCGGCAAGGCGTCTCCGCCGGTCATCGGAATTGTTGACTGGCGCGAGGTGCCCACGTGGAGCGAGTTTGAAATTCTGCAGGCGCGCTTCGAACGCGAAGGCGTGCCCACAATCATCAGCGACCCGCGCGACCTCGAGTTCGACGGCAAGAATCTCACGGCCCAAGGCCGCCGCATTGATCTGCTCTACCGGCGTGTGCTCATCAACGACATTCTCGCGCATCAGGAGGAATGTAACGCGCTGGTACAAGCGTACTCATCGGGCGCCGTCTGCATGGCGAACGCGCTCACATGCAAAATTCCGCATAAAAAGGCATTCTTCGCCGTGCTCACCGATGAACGCAACTCCGCTCTCTTCAGCGATTCCGAGCGCGAACTGATTCGCCGCCACATTCCTTGGACGCGGCTCCTAGCGGACACCAAAACGACGCGCGATGGCGAATCCTTCGGCCTGCTCGATTACGTGCGGCGCCGGCGCGACGATTTTGTGCTGAAGCCCAACGACGAATACGGCGGCACAGGCGTCACGCTGGGCTGGGAAAATAACGAAAGCGAATGGGATGTCGCGCTCAATAGCGCGCTCGCCGATCGCGAACACGCCTGGGTGGTGCAGGAAAAAATCGCGATTCGCCGCGAGGTGTTTCCGATGCAGACTTCAAATGGGGTCGATATGCGCGACATGCTCGTCGATTTGGCGCCCTACCTTTTCCGTGGCCAAATGGCGGGATTTCTCACGCGGCTCAGCTCCACCGGGCTTGCGAATGTTACTTCGGGCGGAGGGCAGGTTCCCGCCATGGTCGTCGAGCCGCTTGCCTGATGTTTACTCGCAGCGCGACTAACTATGGCAAAGAAGCGGAGGCAAAATTACAATAGAACATATGCCTACTGAGACGGCTCTCGAAGAGCTCATACCGGGCGCGCGAAACGCAGTCGAAACCTGCCTCGCGATTCAGCCCGGCGAACGCGTCACCCTTATTACCGATCGTACCAGCGAAGAAGTGGCCGCAAGCCTGGCGCGCGCCATTGAAATGCGGGGCGCCTCCTGCGAAGAATTTCTGTTAGAGGATCTCGCTCCCCGTCCGCTCGCGCGCGCTCCGAAACCCGTTCTCGATTCACTCGAACGCGCCGACGCTGGAATTTTATGCATGAATCCGATGCCCGGCGAATTGGGCGCACGCAAAGATATCGTCGGCGTCGTCGAACGCAGGCAGATTCGCTACGCCCACATGGTCGGCGTAACGCCCGAAATCATGCAGCAAGGCATGCGCGCGGACTACACGCTCGTTGACCGGCTCAGCGAAAAACTCCTCGACAGGATGCACAAAGCCCGCTCCTTGACCGTGCGCACAGATGCGGGCACTTCGTTAGTCGCAACTTTCGACGCAGGCCTCGACTGGGTCAAAACAAGCGGCCTGATCAGCCGCCGCTACTGGTCAAATCTTCCAGCCGGCGAAGTTTTCACCACGCCTGCAAAGGTAGATGGCACCTTCGTCTGCGACGGCACAGCCGGCGATCACTTCTGCGGAAAATATGGCGACCTGCAGAAAACGCCCCTCGTGCTAGAGATTCGCGGCGGGCGCCTCGCAAAAGCAACTTGCTCCCGCAAGGACCTCGAAGAAGAATTCTGGCAATACTGCCACACCGACGAAAATAGCGACCGCGTCGGCGAACTGGCCTTCGGCACCAACTTAAGCCTGTCAGACATGATCGGCGTGCTGCTACAAGATGAGAAGCTCCCAGGCGTGCATCTAGCCTTCGGCGATCCATACGGCAGCCAAACGCACGCCGCCTGGAGTTCAACCACACACGTAGATGTCCTAGCGCGCCGCTGCAACGTCTGGATCGATGACGAGCAGGTCATAGCAAAGGGCCGCTACATGCTCGAAAAATTCGGCCTCGCCTAAGAGCACAGGCATTTCTGCCTGTGCGCTTTCCTTACGGCTCAATCGCGATGCTTGCCCATTAAAACAGCTGCGTGATGTACTCCCACATCTGATGCTTCCAGTAGGGCCAATCATGCCCGCCCTGTGGTCCCCAATCGTCGAGATGGTGGTAAATCCCCTTGCTCGCAAGAATGCGCGAGAGCCGATACGACGGCCCGCTGTTCTCCCACGGACCACTGCCGGTGGCGATGTGAATATCACACTGGTTTAGCTGCCCGATCATGTGCCCATCCGCGTTCGACAGATAATCCACCGGGTTGTTGAAGTAGGTGTTGTCGTCGTACATGCCGTCCATGAAATTCCTAATATCGTAAACACCGGAAAGCGCAAAGCAGCGGCGCACCACGTCGGGATGTTTGAAGAGAGTGTTCGCCGCATGATAGGCGCCGAACGAGGCACCCATGGTCGAGATAGCAATGTCCCCAGACTGGCAATTGTCGCGGACAAACGGAACCACTTCCTCTCGAATATACGAG
>DATNKB010000225.1:0-13855 GCA_035603595.1 Candidatus Dormiibacterota bacterium | reverse complement strand
ACACCAGAGATCATCACGTTTGAATTTCCGGTATTTGTCAGCGTCACATTTACCGATGCGCTGCTGCCGTCGTTGACGCTGTTAAAATTGAAGCTCGACGGATTGGCGCTCAGAAGCTGAGTCGCTGTCTGACCGGTGCCGCTCAAGGCGATCGAGATTGGCGAGTTCGGAGCATTGCTTACAACTTGCACCATTCCCGAAGCGCTTCCGCTCGTTGTTGGCGCAAACACCACGTTGAACGTCTTATTCGCCCCTGCATTGATCGTCATCGGTAAGCCGCTCATGCCACTGAGGCTGAAGCCAGTGCCGCTCACATTGACCTGTGAGACTGACACCGAAGCGGAACCCGTATTCGACAAGGTGATTGTCTGCGAATTGCTGCTGCTCGTGCTCACCGTGCCGAAGCTGGCGGTGGAAGGATTCGCGATAAGTTGACCCTGGATCCCCGCTCCGCTCAATGTAATTACTGCTGGAGAATTCGGAGCGTTACTCGAAATCGAGATGCTGCCGGTAACGTTTCCGGCTGTTGTCGGTGCGAAAGTCGCGGCGAAAGTGACGCTTGCGCCCGGATTGATCGACGGCGCGCCCAATCCGCTCAAGCCAAAACCTGTGCCCGAAGCCGTCGCTCCGGTAATGGTTACCACAGCATTTCCGGAATTGGTCAGCGTGATGTTCTGCGAAGAGTTGCCGCCCACAGAAATATTCCCGAACGGCACGTTGGCCGGATTGATTGTCAGACCCGGCTGCGATTGTGTAGCGGTCCCGCTAAGCGGAATCGCAAGTGGCGAACCTGGAGCGTTGCTCACAATGGAGACGCTGCCGCTCGCGGCGCCCGTGGCTGTCGGCGCAAACTTCACGTTGAACGAAGTGCTTTGGCCTGCATTCAAGGTCGCCGCCGAAAGCCCGCTCATGCTGAAACCGGATCCCGACGCCGAACCGGACGAAATCGCGACGCTGCCAGTGCCCGTATTCGTGAGTGTGACGGATATCAAAGAGCTGTTGCCAACCGCCAGACTGCCGAAACTCACCACGCTCGGGTTTGCGCTGAGATGCGGTTGCGTTCCCACCCCAACCAGATCGACCGTCAAGGTCGGATTCGATGCATTGCTGGTAATTGTCACGGCGCCCGCCGCGCTTCCCGTTGCAGTCGGTGCAAACTTTGCCGTAAATGTCGTGGTCTGGCCAGCATTCAGCGTCATCGGACTTAGACCGCTTATGCTGAAGCCCGTGCCCGTCGCAGCTGCTTGCGAAATCGCAATCGCGCTCGCTCCGGAGTTCGTCAGCGTCACCGATTGACTTCCGCTGCCTCCCACCGTGACGTTCCCAAACGAAACGCTACCAGGTGTCGCAACCAGCGCTGCGCTCTCGCTAGTTCCAGTTCCCGCAAGGTCAAGGCTTTGAGTTGAATTTGGAGCGTTGTCGAAAAACTTGATGCTGCCCGTCATTCCCTGTGCGGCCGATGGCGCGAACTTCACGTTGAACGACATATTCTTCGTCGCAGCGATCGTGGACGGAAACGTGAGACCGCTCATTGCGAAACCGGAACCAGAAATCTGCGCCGAGCTCAAAACCAAATCAACGTTTCCGTTGTTCACCAGTGTCACTGCCTGTGTCGTGCTCTGCCCCACCTTCACGTTTCCGAATTGGACCTTTCCCGGCAAAACGGCCAGTACCGGCTCCGTGCCAGTGCCCGTTAACGCGATCTTAAGAGGAGAATTCGCGGCGTCACTTTCGATCGAAAGGCTGCCATTGATCACGCCCGCAGAAGCTGGCGCCAGTTGTATCTGAAGCGTCCCCGACTGCCCAGCCGGAATCGTAATCGAAGAATTTCCGCCCGCCACAGTGTAGCCAGCACCGGTGGTCGACGTCTCAGAAAGGTTGATCGCAGCGGTACCCATATTCGTGATGGTCACGCTCTGAATTTTGTTGTTGCCCACTGCAACGTTGCCGAAGCTCAGGCTCGTGGCGGCTGCTGAAAGTGTCCCGGTTCCTCCCTTGCTCTTCTTAGCATTGGGTCCGGCATTTGTAAGGCCCACGCAGCTGGAGAGCCCCACGATTGCAAGGATCATTGCCAGGGTCAGAAGCCCTGCGAACGGGCGGCGCGTTGAAGAAGTCGAAGAAATTGATCGGCTGCCACAGTCGGCAGAGGTTGGCGCGAAGGCGGTATGATTGCGAACTTGAATTTGTATGTTCATGACAGCAACAGTGTAGGGACCGCAACGCGTTGCTATCTACTGGTCAGGGGAACAAACATTGGACAGCGAAGATTAGCTGCTCGAAAGGCCAACTGTACTGTATGTGGCCGAAGTACAGCGTTTGCAGAGGAGATAACACCTACGGTTGCCGCAGCCTGCGACGCGACAAAATCTAGCATGCTCGCTTTACATCGAAAAAAGGGCTGTTTCTGACCAATTTGAACGAATGTATCGTTTTCGCCGTTGATTTTGTTGTCAGAATCGTGGCCAAAAATCTTAGCCTCGTAGTACCAAAGGGCAGGTCGACCAAGGCGAAACTGCTGCCTAACGAATCACTCGATCCGCTACGCATCTCGACTATTTGCATTTAGTTGGACTCAAATTTCGTCAAAATCACGTTTCGCCTTGCGCTCGCCGCCTTTTTCTTGTAAATGCCCTCCATCCTGCGAGCTATCAATCCAGCGCCGCACGCGATTAGTTCACTACCATGCATTCGAACGCAAAAATCACAGGAGACGACGACATGCCTTCGGGCCTTAGCCGAATTCAACTAACGATTTTGACCTTCTGCCTTGTGTTTCTCGCCTCGACCGGCGCGCAAGCCGCATCACCGCCTTCCGCCGATCAACCTTTGCAAAAAGTCGTTATAGATTCCGACCCCGGAACGGACGACGCCCTCGCCATCCTTCTCGCCGTCTACTCGCCTGAACTGGATGTAAAAGGGATCAGCATTGTCGCCGGCAATGTTACTGCCGACATGGGCTTCGATGACGCCCTGCGAGTTTTGTCCCTCGTAAATCGCTGCGATATTCCGGTGGCAAAAGGCGCCGAGCATCCTCTTCTGCAGCGCCTCGTCACGGGAACCTATTGGAACGGAGCGAACGGCCTCGGCGGCGCCGAAACTCCTCCGAGTAAATGCCAGGGCGACCATCGCTTCGGTCCGGACCTTATCATTGATCTCGTTCACAAATATCCCAACGAACTCACGATTATTCCCATCGGACCACTCACTAATGTCGCCCTCGCGGTTCGAAAAGATCCCTCCATAGTCCCACTCGTCAAAGGCGTAGTTCTGATGGGCGGATCAATCTCCGGTGGCAACGTCAATGGCGCCGCCGAATACAACATCTACCAGGATCCCGAGGCCGCCGCGATCGTCTTCAACGCCGGCTGGCCCATCACTATGGTTGGCCTGGACGTCACCGAGAAAGCCGCCATTCTGCCAACCGACGCAAACAAGCTCGACGAAAAAGCCGGGCCAGTTTCGCACTTCGCCGCTACGGTCGCGCGCTATCAGATCGGCCTCGGCGAGGCCTCAGGCGGCGGTGCTGTTCACGATGCTCTCGCCGTCGGCGCCGTGATCGACCCAACTTTGCTTCAAACCAAATTTCTCCGCGTCGACGTTGAAACCGCAGGGGAATTCGCGCGTGGCGAGACCGTAGCCAACCGCTTCGGCACGGTGGAAAAAAATGTTCCGGCTGGCGACCATTGGGACACCGTCGGCCTTACGAAGATTCAACCCAACGTCCACGTAGGCGTCGGCGTAGATGGCCGCCGCTTCATCGACATGCTAGTCACGCGGCTAAGCAACAAGTAAGAACCACCGGACGGTAAGCACGACGACGTCTTTCTCGTCGTGGGCTTTCTCTAAATTTTGCTTGATTTCAAAACCGAGAGGAGAACTGAAGGACGTGGCGGCGACCGAGGTCGCCGCCAGTCCCAAAACTAAGCAGTAAGCACTCGCCCGGGCGAAAAGCGATCCCGCGGTCTGTTCTGTATCCGAAGATTCGAATTAGAGCTAACCGCAAATGGGCCGAGCGGCCGTCGGTCCGGAGCCTGGCCATTCTGCTGCACCGAGATACCCTGGCCCTCGCCTCGCTCCGTTTGCAGAAAACCCGCGGCTCTCCGCGCAAGCTCGATCCGATTCTCCACTCCGAATTTGCTCAGCAAAGCCGAGATGTGAAATTTCACGGTTCGCACCGTGATATTCAATACGGAAGCAATCTCTTTGTTTGCCTTGTTACGCAATACCGAGTAAAGAATCTCTTTCTGCCGGGGGCTCAGCGAACCGGGACACGCCACCGCCCGCCCTTCCTCCAGCAACGCTTGCGCACGTGTCACCAGTCGTTCCACTAAAATGCCCTGCGCGGGAACCATCACCTCGAAATCTTGCGGTTCCTGACCGCGCACAAGACACTGCATCGCCAAAAGTCCCGCGATCCGTTCCACTGCTGATTCCAACCCTACCTCCGACTCGGCCCGGAACTGCGATACGCCGGTCGTTTTGTCGCAAAATACAAACAGATTCGCGGACTGATTCTCCGTCCTTTTCTTTTCCTGTCGAATTAGTTTGGGAAATGCTGCAGCTTTTTTCACTATAAGCCTTCCGTCTGCTTGCCCAGGACTGCTTTCGGCAAAGCCTTTTGGTTTTAACTTCGTTGTGCCCTGTGGAAATTCATTCAATCAAGTCGGCAAGCACAAGATAATAGGGGATGGTACCAGCCGGGCGGCCCCCTCTTGATCCGCGCTGTACCACGAAAGACTGGGACTTACGGGCGATAGCGATGGCAGGTATTGTGCCATCGCCAACATTTTTCGTAACTTACACTTATCGCGTGACATACAATTTCCCCAAGGTACAGTGATGACCTGACCCCCGGTAGAAAGTTCACCTACCCTGCAATTTCTGCCGCCATTTCGGCGCTTTTACTTCACTTCAAAAGGAAATTCCTCTCGCCGTTTTCGATCCCAGTTATAATTCGCGGTTCGATGCCAATGTGATTTCGTTCCGGAGGTCGTGTGTCGATTCAGTACAGAATTGCTTTTTTAGTTTTTGCGGTACTGGCAGTCACGGGCCCTGCCCGTGCTCAAATACCCCCCAATAAACCCGCTCCGCTGGCCCAGCCCGTTGGAGCGGGCGGCTGCTCCGTGCAAAAAGGATGCTCAGAACTCGCTCCAGAAATGATTCAGAGCGCGCTTGGCGCATCGCCGCTTGAAGAAAATCTCCGCTATCTCACGGACACCATTGGTGGTCGCGTCACCGGTTCTCCAGCGGCCGATCGCGCCGCCAAGTGGGCCGTTGAAGCGTTTCGTCGCGCGGGCGTCGATGATGTGCACACCGAAAAATTCTCGGTAGCCGTCGGTTGGAGTGAAGGCCACACTCGCGCGGAAGTGCTATCCCCCGAGCCCTTCCCCGTTCGCGCCGTTTCGATCGGTTGGTCGCCGGCAATTCCTGGCGACGGTATATCTACGAAGGTGGTAGACGTTGGCTCGGGCGACGATGCGGGATTTGCGAAAGTGGGCGCGGCAGCAAATGGTTCGATCGTTTTGGTCCATCAGAAGATCCTGGTTACCTGGGAAGATCTGCTAGGCGAATATCAGGTAGCGCCGCAAATTATTGCTCGCGCCGTGAATTCCGGCGCTGTCGCGATTTTCTGGATGGCCACGCGTCCCAACCTTCTTCTCTATCGCCATAATGTCTCCGTGACTGGCGAACTCGAAAAGTTGCCGCAAGCCGTCGTCGCGCGCGAAGACGCCGAGCGCATGGCTCGTTTCCTCGCCGCGGGCCAGAACGTTAGCGTGCATTTCGATCTGCCCAACCACATCACCGGCCCCGTCAATTCCGAAAACGTCGTCGCCGAAATTCGCGGCCGCGAAAAGCCGGATGAATTCGTCATCCTCGGCGCTCATCTCGATTCCTGGGAACTTGGCACCGGCGCACTCGATAATGGCTGCAATGCAGCGCTCGTAATTGACGCGGCTCGCGTGATCAAATCCTCCGGCTCGATTCCCCGCCGCTCGATCCGCTTCATCCTTTTCACAGGAGAAGAACAGGGCATGCTCGGCTCCTGGGCTTACGCCCGAAAGCACAGAGACGAACTCGATCACATGGTCGCCGCCGTGATTTTTGACTCTGGAATCGGCGCCGTCACCGGCTATTCGCTCGGCGGCCGCAAGGATACGCTGGCAGCTGTTCGCGAAGCTCTCGAGCCCGCCGCCTCACTCGGCGTAAAGGACTTCACCCTCGACGCCGAATCCGGCACCGACAATCTCGATTTTCTCCTCGAAGGCGTGCCCACCCTCGTCGCCAATCAGGAACCCGCAAACTACATGCTCAACTATCACGCCCAATCAGACACATTCGATAAAGTCGACATCGCCCAGCTCAAGAAACACGTAGCCATCGCCGCCGTCACCACCTACGCGCTAGCCGACCGCGAAGAACGCATCGGCCCGCGCCAATCCCGCGCCCAGGTCGAACAGCTCCTGAGAGACACCGGCCTCGAAAAAGCCATGCGGGACCAAATCATGTGGCCCCTCTGGCTCAGCGGCGCCCGAGGCCGCCAGCCATAGGACGATCGCACTCGCAGCTTCTCATGGCTTTTCGCGCTTTACCATTTCCTGGCAATACGCGTACAACGCGTCGTAAACAATCCACTCTGCCGCATTGATTTCGTGATCGTTGCGAAAGTTCAAATGCCGAAATCCCTCGGCGATCGCCTTCAGTCCGGCGGATTCGGGTTGATGCCACAGACTGTTGTCCGTGTCCGCTCCATTAACAATCTTGGCCAGCAATCGAAGAGCGGCGTCTTCCGCGAGCCGGTGTGTCTTCAGAATCGCCTCGAATGAGCATTCTTTCCCGTGATGACCGAGTTCCACCCCTGGAACGTCGAATGGCGTGGCGCCTAGCCTCTGCGCTTCGAGGATTACTTGATCCGCAGCTACAAAGTGAAACTCTGCGTTCGGGTCTATGAACTTCTTGATGAGCCACGGGCAGGCCACTCGGTCTACCTTGACGTGCTCTCGAGTGATCCATTTCACGTCACGCCTCCTCCGCCCTCAACAGCCTCACTTCTCTAGAGGAAGACTACTTGATGGCAACGCGCTTGAGCGCTGCGGAGATTCCCGCGGAGACTGACTCCGGGCTGCCGATCGCCCAGAAATGCATGAAGAAAAGGCGTGGCTGTTCATCGAGCATGTGGCTGTGTAGCGCGGTGATGTCGATCTTGTGTTCTTCAAGCGCGGAGATTACGGGATTCACTTCCTCCGCGGTCAGAACGAAGTCACCAGTAGTCGCCACTTTCCCAGGCCCCGCTTCCTGAAAGTTTATGGACTCGGCGACACCCTGCGCAGGCACAATCGTCATGCCGTCCATCGTTATCGCTTCGGCGCGTGGCAATCCGAACGAAAGCACGCCGCCTTTGAATGTGCCTTTGCGGCCGACTGTGTCTTCCACGCTCTTCACCCACTCAGGTGGGCTCGGGGGTTCTTCGCCTGCGGCCGCGGGCTTGCCGAGCGGCGTCTTCGACAACGCGAGAGCCCCCTGAAGCGTGCTCGCCAGCTTTGCGGAGGGCCCCTGTCCCATATAGTGCATGTACATCACACGGGGTTCTTCTTCGAGCAGGTGGTTGTGGACTGCCGAGATCTCGAATCCACCGGCGCGCAGTTTCGCCATTACAGGATTCACTTCGCCTTGAAGCAACACCAGATCACCCATCACCATCGCTTTGTCTTCGGTTCCGCTAAACGCCGCCCAAGAGCCTAGCGCTAGCCCCGGCTTGAGAGTGGTTCCGTCAATCACGACGTGCAAATCCGTGCGAGGGAATCCAAACCTGTAGACATCGCCCGTCTTCTGCCCAGTTCTGCCAAACACCTGGTCGATTTTCGTTGTGTCAAAACCTTGTGCATGGGCCGCAATTGGAAGCCCTATCGAGCAAGCTAAAATCGATATACGTAGTAAAGAATGCATGCCAAACCTCCCGAGAACATTGAAGGCATCGTCTGTCCATTCCCGAACCTGGATCATGTCCTGAGATTCGCACCGTGATCTGAAAATTGACTGAAAACGATGAGTCGTCGGCTCCCGCTCTTACAAATAGCTTGCCGACATCAGGAGGTCGTAACGACGACGTCAAGCCTCGCAGCCCTTCTGTACTTTCATCACTACGAGAGTCGCGTCGTCCCGTTGCCGCTGGCCAGTCGCGAACGCTGACACCTCGTCCAGAATGCATTCGATAATTCGCTCAGATGTCGCCACACAACACGAGCGGAGCAGATCTTCGAGTCTTTGCCTTCCCCAAAACTCGCCGTTACCGTTCTCCGCCTCTGTGATTCCGTCGGTGTAAGCCACTAGTACATCCTCAATCTCGAACTGAAAAGTTGTGCACGGAAACTCAGAGTTTGCTGAAATCCCCACCGGTATTCCTCCGGATCTCAGTTGGTAGAGTTCGCATGATTCACCTCGCGGACGGACGACAATCGGTGAATCATGGCCGGCGTTCACGTACTTCAGAATTCGCGTCGCCGGTTCGTATTCCGCATAGAAAAGCGAAGCGAAAAAACCATCCGGAGAAGAATCGTAGACCAGCCGATTGACGTCGCCGATGAGCGCAGAAACATCCAGATGCGGATGAAGAGCTTGTGCCCTTAGGGACGCTTGGAGACAAGCCATGAGCAGGGCCGCGCCGATTCCTTTCCCGGACACATCCCCGATCGCGATGCCCCATCGCCCGCACGGCAGGGACAAAATGTCGTAGTAGTCGCCGCCAATGCCGTTGGCCGGCTGGTAGAAGGTCTCACAAGATATGCACGGAATCGATAGGCTCGCTGGCGGGAAAAATGCCTTTTGAATATCCTTCGCGCCCTCTAAGTCCCTGCGAAGCGCCCTCTGCGATCCTGAGTCCGATTCAGACCTTTTAAGAAACTCCAGCAGCGTCTCGACGTGATTGCGCAACAGGAGCCCGGCTTCCTTTCCTTGCCCTCTATCGAGAGCATCAATAATAGGTTGATGTGATTCAACTATTTCGGGAAGGTCCTTTGAAACCCTTCCGAGAGCTCCTCGGATCCGCAAGTCAACAGCCAGGCTCTCCCACACACGCAGCAAAACTTGATTCCGAGAAGCTTGCACGATAGTCCGATGGAATGCTGCATCGTGCTCCCCAAACGAATCCAGGTCACGATGTCGAAATGCCACGCGCATGGCATTGAGTTCGTATTGCAAAGCACTCGTGTTGCCCTTCAGCACTGGAGCCGCAGCTCGTCCGGCGATCTCTTCCAATGCGGCTCGTATCTCGTAAGCTTCTTGCGTCTCTTTCGGTTTTGGCGATTGAACGATTGCCGAGGATTCTCCCAAAAGAGTAACCATCCCGAGTGTTTGGAATTCGGCAAAAGTTCTCAACACCGAGTCTTCGTCGAGATCATATTGCGTTGCGATTTCCGAAACCTTCAGCGACTGGCCAGGACGATAGCCACCACTAAATATCTCTCCGGCCAACCGAACTCGCGCCAGTTTGCCACCTTGCTCACTGCAGCTCGCCCTTGCCTGCATTGCATTAGCACCACGATTCCATGAGATCATTTCTGCACGCTCCATGATTCTATGGTCATTCTCCCTGGCGCTTGGAACCAATGCACCGCGCATCAATTATTTGTCATTTGAAGATAAAACGGGAATTCACAGAATCTACAGGGCTTGCATTAGTGTCTGCGGATTGTCACAGCAGCGGTGATCTTCGGGTTGTCGTACAAAAAAATCTTGCCTGATGTCGCATGCGGCTTCACGAGCCAAACCTCCCGAGAACATTGAAGCTGGGCAACCTTACTCCATTCTGCCATTCCCCAATCTGAATCATGTCCTGAGATTCGTACTGTGATCTGAAAGACGCGTGTGTCGTGTTTACTTTAGGAGTTCTGAGTCTCGCTGCGCAGAACTTTGCTGAATACTTCGGAGCGTTCGACGAGATCGGCGACGGCGTCGACGAATTGCTGACCCCAACCAAGGTCGAGATGGAAAGCGATGGCATAGGCGTGTTTTTGTGTCATCTCGGTCGGCGGAGTTTCGCAAGAGTTCATTCGACTGATCGCATCGGCGTCCACTTTGGCGAGAAATTCCTTGTACTCGGCGAGTTGCGCGATCATTTCTGAACCGGCCGCGGTGGGACCTTGCAGAGCATGGAAGAAAATCGCATTGATGGCAAGGAACGCAGAAACTAACAGCGCTGTGGTCGAGGTCGACAATGTCCCCAATAACGCGATCGTTCCGATCGAAACGACCAGCAGCGTAAAGTTCATGCCGTCGGTGCCCGACCAGGGACGCTGCGGCGCAGTAGTCGCCGACGAACGGGCGCCGATTTTTTGTAGGGTTCCAGGCAGAGTTCGAACGGCCACGATGAACGAAGCAAACCCCAGCGTCAGAATCATCAACACAGCGCGGTTTGAATGAGGCAAGAAGTTCCCATGAACCAAAGCGAAAGCGATTCCGAATCCGGACAGAACCCACGCGGGAATGGAAAGCAACATACGCTGCGCCAGATAATTGGTATTCGTCAGAGCAGTGTTGAAATCCTCCAGTGCGCCTTGCAACTGCGGAGTGGGAGTATCGAAATCGAAACAGTCGTAACCTTTGAACAGGTTACGCGCGAGGGCGTCCTCCTCGGGCTCGAGGTCCAACGAGACGTCCGGCCCGAGTTGCGTGATTGAGTACAAATCACCGTCCTGTTCGATTTTCACGTATCGCTTCGCGGCCATATTGACAATGGCGGCGGCCAGCGCGCGCGGCAGCGCACCGCGTTCGAGTAGCCATGCGGCAACAGCCGGTGAAACTCCTGTGGGAGGCTTGTATTGCGCCACGAGAACGGATCGGGGCTCGAAGATGCGAATCGTGAGCGCCACAATAACAAAATAGAGCAGCACGAAGATGAGAGCCGACACCGCGGGCAGATTTCCCGAGTGTGTTAAGAAGTTGGATAAATTAGGCACAATTCTTCTCGATGCCCAAAATCAACATTTTGAAAGCTGCCGTCAGTAGTCTAACTCTCACAAGACCACACCAGCGGTGGTCTTCGGAGTTGCCAGAAGTCTTGTGGTGATAATATCGCATGCGTCTTCACAGGCGAATATTCGCGCGCGCGTTGCAGCGAAGATGCCACACATCTCCCGTGCATGAATTGCCCGATGAGAAGGACAAGTCTAAACGCAGAGGGGTAGCTGCGCCTTTCGATTCTTGGCCCGTCATCCGCGTGTTAGTGACTGCAGCACTTCTCTTCGCCACTGCTTCGTTGGCGTTTGCACAAACACAGTCTTCGACGAACCGATCGAGAACCTTTGGTCCTGACGCGTGCGGTCCGGCTGACCCTGCTTATATCCACACCGCCAACGAGACTGGCGGAATTCCGATGTTTTTGCAGCGCTCCGAAGCGGCCAAAGCCTTTCACCTTGTGCGCGAATCAACAAGGAACAACGTGGCAACGGTATTCTGGGCAACAGGGACACTCGACACCAAACCACAGATCATCAGAGTACCCGTGGACTCAGTAACGAAGAGGATTACGTTCACGTTCTCAGGGGATACAAAAGGCAACGAGTTCAAGGTGACGCAACCTTCCGGCGGAGCCATCACGGAGAGTTCGTCAAGCACAGAGGTCACGGAACTAAATTGCGGCCGGATTTTGACAGTCGCCTCACCAGAAGCAGGAGAGTGGCTCGCGGAAATTACCGGTAAAGGTAGATATTGGATGGAGGCTCAGGCGCAGAGTGATATTTTTTTTGTCAGCGTCGAGTTCGTGAAGAAAGGCGGCCGTCCGGGTCACGAGGGGCTGTTCCGGATTCAGGGGCAACCGTTGGTTGGAACTCCTGCAACGCTTCAGGCCTCTCTCTCGGCCAGCGCAACTAAGACCACTGAGTTCTATCTCGTGAACGAGCAAGGCCACACTATTCAGAAGCTAACGATGCACGCGGTGAATTCCGACCGGCAATTTCTCGAATTCGTCGGAAGCGTGGTTCTTCCGAACGTACCATTTCGTGTTGCGGTAATGGGTCGCGACTCGAATGACAAACAATACCAGCGATTTTTTGCAGGCTTGTTTCATGCGGAAAGCGTAGAAGTATCTGCAAACCCGGACTCTGACGAGTTATCTCCAAGCAGTACCAGGCACGTCGTATTCAAGGTGCGAAACATCGGCCCTCCGCGCACCTTCAAGTTGACCGTAACAGACACGCAGAAATTCCTTACCAACGTGGCACCAAAAGAGCTTGCGCTAGGCGCGGGCGAATCCGGAACCGTCCAAGTGGAGTTGACCGTCCCGGCCGCGACTGCTTCGGGCGTTGGAGATGATCTTGTAATTGTTGCCGCTAGCACCACGGGGCCGCCCACATCGAACTCCAGTGTCGTGCACCTTTCGGTCTCGTCCTCTGGTCAAAATCCTCGCTGATTCGACTATCCAAAGAAAACACGCAAGCCTGTCACGGGTGACTTGAGATCGCTGGTGATAACGTCTCTCGGCAGTTACTCACTCCAGTCTTGCACGCCCGCTGCACCGAAGACTATATTGGGCCATGGCTTACAATCCAAGGACGCGGGTCGCGGTCTTGACCAGCTTGTGTGCGCTCCTCTTCGGTCCGGTGATTCAGGCTCAATCAGAACACGAAGAGCCCCCAAAGTGTTCGCCTCCTTGTGTCTCCACGGACGAATTCAGGGAAATGGTGGGGCAGAAGGTCTATCCGAAAATGATCGTTGACAGCCTGAAATTCGATACCCCAGCTCATCTGCCGGATTCAAGCGAAGAACGAGAGATTATTTCCGAGATCAAGCAGCATGCGTTCGACTTTGGTCAAGAGGGGCTGGACGAGGTTCTGGAAGTGCAGATACGAAGTGCTTGGCAGGAGCAAGGATTCTTCAAAGTGCTAGCCTCGTCTCAAACGCAGGTCGTTTCGTCGGGCCCGGGGTACGAGCATGTGGTAGTAACGATTCACGTCGCCCCTGGCCAGCAGTACCGGCTGAGTGGCGTCCGGTTTCGCTCGTCCGATCCTGATGACCGTGAGACGCTAGCCTTTCCGCGAGAGGAGTTGCGGAAGCTTCTTCCGCTTCAGGAAGGCGACATCTTCAATGTCGCGAAAATCAGATAAAGCCTCGATGCGATGAAGAAGTTGTATGACACTCATGGATACGTCAATTTTGTAGCTACACCCGAAACCGAAGCAGACGACGCGACTCAGCGCATCTCACTGGTGATGGAACTTGACGAAGGCAAACAATTTCGAGTCGGGAAAGTGGAGGTATTCGGTCTTGAGCCTGGCAAGGCGGCAGCGCTTACGTCAAGGGTAAAACCAGGGGACGTTTTCCAATATAGCCTCGTGGAAGCATTCGTAAAGGCGAACATACCTGGATTCTTAGACGTGGTATCGAGTGAAGTCCTCGATTTGCGCAAAAGAGAGAGAGACGGCACAATCGACATTGTGGTTAATTTTCGAAGGTTGCCCAAACAAGAATAGCTCTCTAAGCGACTCTTCCAATATCGGAGGATGAACGCGCGCTAAGTCCTTTAGTGGCGCTGGTTTGCCCGCCACAGAGGGCATGCTTGCCCTGAGAGTCGAAGGTTTACCCTGAGAACCGAAGGTCTTCCCAACTATGCGTTCCGCAGACAGCCCTACGGGAACAATCCTCGCACGAGCGTCGCATCCGCCACGCGTCCAACCGCCAAACAATATGCCCCGGTTCGCATGTGCGTCCGATGTTTCCGCGAGCTTTCGTGCACTTCCGCAAACGCGCGCCGCATCACCGATTCCAGTTTCGCGTTCACTTCCGCTTCCGACCAGAAGAAGCTCTGCAAATCCTGCACCCATTCGAAGTAGCTCACCGTCACGCCGCCCGCATTCGCCAGAAT
>DATNKB010000224.1:0-5136 GCA_035603595.1 Candidatus Dormiibacterota bacterium | reverse complement strand
TTCGGCTTCGCTCTCTATCATTTGCTGCAACTCTTGGGTTTGATCCTGTGGATTGTTTGCATGATAAAAGCCTACCAAGGGGAGCGTTTCCGAGTGCCGGTCGCAGCCGATCTCGCGGACAAAATCTTCGGGAAATCCTAGGTCACCTCCAGAGCAAGGGCGTCTGCAAGAGCGTATTTCTCATTCCCGTCCTTCATCCTTGCCTCTTGACAAGCGCATAGGGAGCGTCCATCTTTATTGACTTTCCTCGCAGGGGAAGTTTGTCCGAATGCACGCGGCGGGAGAGGGAATTGAAGGTTCGAGTCTGCTTCCACGATAAATGCTTCGACGGCGCTTCTTCGGCTGCTATTTTCACGCGCTTTTACCGCGAGCGCATTCACCCGGAAGCCGAATTCCTATACCGAGGGATGACGCACAAAGCCTCACATCCGTTCGAGGGCGGAGTATTTGATGGCGACGAAAATGTGGTTGTCGATTTCAAGTATTCGACCTCGCCTCTGTTGACCTGGTGGTTCGACCATCATCAAAGCGCTTTTCTGAAACCCGAGGATGCGGAGCATTTCCGCCAGGACCATTCGGGCAAAAAGTTTTACGACCCAAACTTCAAATCGTGCACAAAATTTCTCGCAACAATTGCAACGGAGAAGTTTGGATTCGATGCGAAGCCGCTCGCCGAATTGATCAAGTGGGGGGACATTATTGACGGCGCGCAGTTTTCCTCGCCCGAGGAGGCGGTTGGGCTCGCTGAACCGGCCATGCAGTTGGCATTGGTGATAGAGGCGGCGCCTGAGCCTGATCTCGTTCCGCAGCTCATTCCGCATCTCTCGACGATTTCGTTATCCGAGATGATCGAGCTGCCGATCGTGAAGAAGCATCTCAAACCGCTGCTGGAGCGGCATCGTAGTTCGATCGATATTTTGCGTGAGCGCGCGGATCAACGCGGCGGCGTGATTTATTTCGATGTGAGCGATCTTGATCTCGAAGGCTACAACAAATTTATTCCCTATCTTTTGTTCCCAAGCGCGTTGTATTCGGTAGGTGTAAGCGCTTCTCCCACGCGCTCGAAGGTATCGGTTGGCACGAATCCCTGGAAGGAACCGGACCCCGAAGTGAACCTGGCCTCGCTGAGCGAAAAGTATGGCGGCGGCGGGCACGCGCGTGTTGCCGCAATCTCATTCGGACCGGGTGATTTGGTGCGGGCACGCCAAGTGGCTAAGGAGATTGCCGCCAAACTGCGGCAGTGACCCGATTTCCGACGCGACTTCGGCTCGTTGGAAGCAATCCTCGCGCGTGTTACAATTTTTAGCTCGTGGGCCGGTAGCTCAATGGTAGAGCAGCTGACTCTTAATCAGCGGGTTGCAGGTTCAAGTCCTGCCCGGCTCACCACTTCCTCGACGGAACTCCTCCGCTTACACGAACATTACGGATCTTGCTAGGTGGCTTCTTGAAGCACTGCGGCAATGAAATCGACAAGCCTCACCTGATCAATCCAGCTTGCTTTGTGCTGCGGATCGACGTGGGTGAAAGCTGGCGTGATCAATATGGCGCGCAGATCTCGGCCCGGCACCTCTTTTTCGAGCCAGAGGCTTTCAGCCGGCGGGATTATGGTATCGCTTGCGCCGTGAAGTATAAAAACTGGAACGCGAAGATTTCCAATCTGGCCATGGGGCGAGAGGGAAGCAAGTTCGGCCTGATCGGCGTGGAAGGCAGCGAGCAGCTGAGGGCGCACTAAATCGATTCTGCGGGACATGAGTGCGTCCAGGAGGTTTCGGCCTTGCGGGCTTAGCTTAGCAAGCCAAGGCTCAGCATTCTGCGGCTCTTCCCAGAGCCAATACTTCAGGGCTTCGTGTGCCGCCGGAATGTCTTTGGGGTCAAAGAACTGGGAAAGATGTGCGTAGACGAAGACCGATGCGCCGTAATCATGCGCCGGCGCCGGAAGTATGTGGCCGTCTGGAAATTCTTCTTGTCCTGTTGCGAGGAAGCGCCCGACGCGCTCAAGATTTTCGTAACCGCCGAACAACACGAGCGCTCGGATGTGCGGCGCGTACTGCGGATCGCAGGCCGCCAAAAGCGCGAGTCCCCCCGAAAAACTAAGCGCAATCACTGTAACAGGCCCGGTGCCGAGACGTCGTTCGAGCCATGCAGGCGAAGCGCCGATTGTGGGTATCGAGGCAGAGTCCACACGATAGTCGGCGAGGGAGGCGAGGACGGGCGTCAGAACGGCGAAGCCGCTGGCGGCCAGGGCGCGAGAAAAATTTATGAACCGCGGATCGTAGATGCCAAGGTGATGGATTCCGGGCAGGATGACGATGCCATGCGGTTTTGCGATGCCGGTTGGAAGATACAAGCGGCCAGGGACGACACCGTCCTTGGTTTCGAACGTGACATCTTCGGTTGATACGGCACTTGTCTCGAATTGCAGAAGCGGGCCGGTCGCTTGGGGATCGACGAAATGAGTCAACAGGGCATAGCTTCTTAATTCGTAGCGTAAGCGATTGGCTCCAAGGAGTAGCAACGGGGAGACGAGTAGCGCAAGAAGAATACCCAGATGAAGACGGCGCGGTGGCCTTTCTTGGACGCTGCCTACTTCCGGCCGGACGTCATCGATGGCCATCGGGTTGGGTTGTGCCTTTTCGAACGAAGCGATTGCAAATTTAAAAAATCGCTAAGCGGATCTTACGGCGTTCAATCCCAGGGCCTCGACATAAAATCGGTTCACGTATTCCTTGACCATGCGTCGAGTACTGAACTGCGGCGCGATGCGCTTGATCGATTCCTTCATCACTTGAACGAAATCATGCGGAATCTCATCGTCAGCACGCCGGTAATACATAGGGATTACCTCATCCTCGAGCAGACGATAAGCCGCTTCGGCATCTGATGACGTCCGATCACCGGTGATATCGCCAGCCCCAAAAGCCCACCCGTCCTTCCCGTTGTAGCCTTCAATCCACCAGCCATCCAGGATCGAAAGATTGGGAACGCCGTTCGCACCCGCTTTCATACCACTGGTTCCACTGGCTTCAAGAGGTGGAATCGGATTGTTGAGCCACACGTCCACGCCTCGCACCATACGTTGTGCCAACCGCTGATCGTAGTTTTCGACAAATGCGATTCGCGCGCCGAATTCCGGATTTTGCGCCAACTGAAAGATTTTCTGAATCAGCCTCTCGCCTTCGACGTCTGACGGATGCGCCTTACCCGCAAAAATAATCTGCGCCGGACGCAACCGATTCGTCAGCAGATGCTTGAGCCGTTCGAGATCATGCAAGAAGAGATCGGGGCGCTTGTACGCAGTAAAGCGCCTCGCGAATCCAACTGTGAATATTTCGGGGTCGAGCAGAGCTCCGCAGGCGATGATACTTTCCGCGCGGGATCGTTTTCTCTCCCACCGCTGCCGCGCGCGATCGTTAACCTCTGAAATCAGGAGGCCTTTCAGCTTTCGCCGCAGCCTCCACAACTCCACGTCCGGGATTCGCTCCACGCGCTCCCAAATTCCCGGCCGGTCCTGGTCGTTCACCCAGTTTGGCCCAACATAACGGTCAAGCAGCGGCTGCAGCCAGATTGGATCCATCCAAGTCAACAAATGAACGCCGTTCGTGATGGCGACGATGCCAGTCTCGTCCGCGGATTTTTCTTTGTGCGAAGCGACGTTCGCCCACATCTTACGTGACACTTCGGCGTGTTTCTTGCTGACCGCATTGCAGAACTTGCTCATACGAAGCGCAAATACGGTCATATTGAAACCAGCGCCAGGATCGGATGGGTTCACTCCGAGCTGCAGGAGCGCGTCACGATCTGCGCCAAAGCGGTTATAAAAATTGGCGAAGTATTTTTCGAACAGCGAGAACGGAAACACGTCGGTTCCGGCAGGCAGCGGAGTATGCGTTGTAAAGACTGAACTGGTTCGCACCTGCTCAAGCGCGTCCTGAAAATTCGTCCCTGCGTCTACCAGCACGCGCAGGCGTTCGAGAATTGCTAGCGCTGCGTGGCCTTCATTGATATGAATCGCCGCCGGCCGGATTCCGAGCGCTTCGAGTACACACATGCCGCCCATTCCCAAAACAATTTCCTGGCGCAGGCGTTGCTCAGGGTCGTTCGTATAGAGACGGTTCGCGATTGCCCGGTCCCAGGGCTGATTGCTCTCGATGTCCGTATCCATCAAATACACGGGCACGCGACCGATATCGGCCCGCCACACGAGCACATCTACGGGTGGATCGAATAACGGGACACGCACACGAAGCTGCACGTTATTTGCGTCCAGAACGGGTTTGATCGGGTCGTAGGTACGGTCTAGCTTTTTTTCTTCGTCCTCCTGCCACCCGTCATCGCGAAGGTTTTGCGTGACGTAGCCCCTCGAATAGATCATGCCCACTGCGACCACCGAAACGGCCAGGTCGCTGCACTCTTTGATGTAGTCACCCGCAAGCACGCCCAATCCGCCGGCGTAGAGAGGAAGCGATTCGTGAAAGGCATATTCTGCTGAAAAGTAGGCGAGGGGCGTGTTGCCTCTCCCATGCTCGCTCGTGAACCAGCCCGTTTGAGTGCCCACTTCCGCCTCAAACTCGTCCATCACCGCATCGTAGCGTTCCAGAAAATCGGAATTGCGAGCAGCGGCCTGCAGCGTTTCTTCAGGAAGCATTGCAAGCATGCGGAGCGGATTGTGACCACTTTCGCGCCAGGCTTGTACATCCAGGGCAGGAAACATCTCGCGTGCCGCGCGATGCCAACTCCACCACAGGTTATAGGCGAGCTTTTCGAGCCCCTGGATTCGTTCCGGTAGCGTAGGAAAACGTGGGAAAGAAATTAAGTTTTGTTCCATTATGAGCGGTTATCGCCCTTTCGATTTTTACTGTATCTATACTCACAAAAGCACTCGCCTTAGGTCAACCCGGGATTCTATGTCGAAATACTAGAAAAGCATGGGCATCGTCAGGTGGCTTTCACGGAGGCGCACAGAGCCGCAGCGCCTACAATGCCTGAATCCTCTCCGTACTGTGCGCGAACGAAGGGAATTTCGCCCCATCGTGAGTTGACAGACCATTTAGGTACCTGCTGGCGGATACGCTCGAACCAGTCGGCTATCAACTCGCTCATTCCTCCTCCGACAACAATCACATCGGGGTCGAAAAG
>DATNKB010000223.1:0-3097 GCA_035603595.1 Candidatus Dormiibacterota bacterium | reverse complement strand
ACGACTCAGTGGCGACGGTGGATGCGCGAGAACGCGGTGTCGAGAAAAGCCAGAATCGTTGTGACAATCAAGAGAAACGCGATCATCAGAGCCTCCTTTTGCGCGAGTCCTAGTTCCAGGCGCGGCTCAGGCGATTTTGCGAGATGCGCCGGGTCTTCTTGGCGACAGCCGAAATGCCGCCTCCGCACATCCGACGTGATCTCATGTTGCGTCTCAGTGCTTCGCCCAGCTTCTTTCTCGCGTGGAACACCCGACTTTTGACTGCGACAGCAGAAATCCCCATTTGTCGAGCCGCCTCCAACATCGATAACTCCCGCAGTCCCGTCAGCACGATCGCTGTTCGCATTGCTGGTCTTAGCTGCCCGATTGCCTCCGCCAAGACCCGGGCCTCTTCTTGCTCTAAGTAGTTGCTTTCGGGACCTGGACTTGCATCAGCCATCTCGAGGGCGGGTGTGGTTCCTTCGTCGTTGCTCGGATCATCGATCGGCACTTCGCGCAGCGCCTTGCGTCTGCGTAGCAACATCAGGGATTGGTTGATAACAATGCTCGTCAACCACGTAGAGAATGACGATCTTCCTTCGAAGCTCTGCAAGTGGCTGAATGCTCTCTGGAAAGTCTGTTGGACAATGTCTTCGGCATCTTCCCGACTCCGTGTATAGCGAAGCGCAACCGCAGAGATCCTTTGCCGGTAGCGCTTGACGATGGTTTCAAATGCCAGTTCATCTCCACCCTTGGCGGCAGCGACGAGTTCTTCGTCCCGAGCTGAGTCTAGGGAGGAAGCGATGGTCACGCCTAGTTCGTCAATCGCTTTCAGTAGTTGACCGTCCATGGTGCTTCTCCTCGTACCTTTCGAATCCGCCCCCGAGGCAACCAACATTGCCTGTCTGCACACTCGCTTGGACTGAAAGCAAGGACTAGACCAAATCTGCGGAACCGTAAGTCGTGGAATTTCAGAGGAACACTGATCAGCAGTTGAATCTGTCGAACCCAAGCAGCGTTGAAACTGTTGAAGACGTCGAAGATGTCGAAGTGCCCGAAAACCCGTTATGACATGGAAGCTGCGATTTAGGCGTACCACTGGTTACCGGAAGGAGCGAAGGGAGCGCTACGCCCCGAAACAGCACATTGCCGTTCTGAGGAGGCATTTGGTGGAAGGGGTGTCGATCTCGGATCACCGGGTTCGTTCCACATCAAGTCCTGCAATTCCACCCGAAGCAGCGTCGGGACATAGGTATCGAACAACCGTATGATCTCCCATTGCGCCACGCGATAAGGCCGGCCGTTCTCCGCTGTTAGGATCGTGCGCAGCTCATCGGTATGCGCTTTGAGCTCTTCGAGGGCATTTGCAAGAAGAACACTTCGTTCGTTCCACGTCTTGCTGCTCCAAATGGGAAACGCTGCGCTTGCGGCCTGGACCGCCTGCTCAAGACCATCTTTCTGGGTGTCAGTGACGCTTGCAAGTTCTTCGCCAGTCACAGGGTCGGAGATCTTGATCCGCCTGGAACAGTCGACTCTTTGGCCGTTTCACGATATTCGGAAACCCCGCGGTTAGACGAGCCCTTTTTAGCGCTTGCTCGCGATTGGGATGGGGGATCGATGGAGGAGCAGTCGTTTCGCGCGGCCGTTCCGAACGCACTCGGACAGAGATCTCGTGTTGTGGCTTAAAGCTACTTCGAGTTGACATTGTGTTCTTCTCCTAAACGAATAGGTTTTCTAAATCAGGCGAAGCCGCCATTGGCACGCAACACCTGGCTGTTAATCCAGCCGCCCTCAGGACCGGCAAGGAATGCCACTAGATTTGCCATGTCTTCTGGCAGGCCGAGCCGTTCGAGCGGATTCATCTTCTTTAATTCGTCGATCCGTGCGTCGGTCTTGCCCTTCAGGAACAGGTCCGTTAGCACCTGGCCCGGCGCCACCGCATTGACCGTGATGTTTCTGCCACGCAGTTCGTTGGCAAGCACGTGAACTAGGCCCTCGACTCCCGCCTTGGAAGCGATGTAGGCACCGTAAGTCGGGAAGGACTTGGCGAGAACGCTGCTGGAGAAAGCCATGATGCGCCCGCCATCAGGAACATGTTGTGCCGCCTGCGCGAATACCAAGAAGGTTCCGCGCAAGTTGGTCGCGATCACCTTGTCGAAGGCGGCCACGTCTCCGCTGACAATCGGAAAGAGGGGCATGATGCCCGCACAATGAACCACCACGTCAGGCCTGCCGAAGGCGTCCATCGACTCTTTGAAAAGCCGCTCTACGTCTGCGGCATTTGTCACATCTGCTTGTACAGCGATGCCCTGTCCGCCTGCAGCCTTGAGATCTGCGACAACTGCTTGTGCCGGGGCCGGTTTTCCCACGTAGTGCACAACCACCGAAAATCCATCTTTCGCCAGTCGTTTTGCGATCGAGCCTCCGATTCCACCAGAGGCGCCGGTAATAATCGCGCTCTTCGTTGCTGAATTTGTCATTGGGAATTGTCCTTGCAGCGTTCTCGCATTCGTTCGTGCTCCTGCCCTCTCCGTAGTTGTTTCATGTGTTGTTAGAATTACAGACATGCACCCGAGCTAATGAAGGACAAACTAGCCAGCCAACAACTTTCCCAATTTAGTATTCGATCCATTCCGTAAAGTGTGCGGCCAGGGCTGTGCGCCGGGAGGTCAAACCGTCGTAGTAATCGGCCCAGTCAACAATTGTGCCGTTATCGGTACGTACGATCGAGACTCCAGCTATCGAAATAGGAATCCTTCGGGTGAGTCCAGCGTAGAAAGGCTCGGTGATAGTGACTTGAAGTGTCCACTGCGTGATCACATGCTCGCCAATCACGAACGCCTGGTCAGCCTGCAGAAAGTAATCTGGATAAAGCTCCCGTGTTTTCCGGAAGAATTCGGTCAAACGCTCTTTGTCCCCAAACTCTAATCCAATGCCGTGATCCTTATACCGAAAACCCGTGGTGAAACAAGCGACGGCGTCCTCAATCTGTTCTTGGTTCAGCTGCCTCAGCACCGCCGACACGACTCCTTGCGGCGATAACGTCTGAATTGATATGTCACTCATTCTGGCCTCCTTTCATCTACATCTCTCGGCACTGTGTCTGCCTGCTAGATCG
>DATNKB010000222.1:0-16892 GCA_035603595.1 Candidatus Dormiibacterota bacterium | reverse complement strand
AGCTAAGTCGAACCTGTGCGCAAGGACAGTGCGGCGTACAGTATCGCATTGGGAGATGAGGACGGGAGGTAGTGACTGCGGCGGGCGGAGTCGGTTATCGTAGAAGCAGGCTGATATTTCTTCGATTACTGGAGCCGCTGTGAGCCGCATTTGGAATGCGTTGAAGCAGGCGGAAACTGAACGCTCGCGCGCGAAGGGGCGCAAGCAGGCGGGCGGTTTATCTGGCGCCAGCGCGGCTGAGGAATCGGCGCCCGTGTTGCCGCCGCACCCGAATTCGGATGGGGCGGATCGGCGTCGGAGCGACCGATGGGGGCAGCCGGTGCCGGTGCTTGTTTACGGATCGGATTCTGAGAGGCAGCCGTTTCATGAAGAAACGGAGACGGCGGATATCAATGACGATGGATGTTCGTTTGTGATTGGAACCGCGGTGGCAAAGGGCCAGCGGTTATTTTTGGTGAACATGTTGAACGACGCCGAGCGCGAGTGCCGGGTGGTGCAGGCGAGCCGTCGCGCGGGCGGCAAGGCGCAGATCGCGGTGGAATTTTCTGCGGCTGATGCGGACTTCTGGCTTCCTCGCGGTAACAACTGACCTGAAATTATCTCTGAGCCGAGGCACGTTTTCGTTTTGCGACGCTTGTGTAGCCTCGCGCATCTATTGTAGGTAATCGCAGTAGCCATCATTTTTTGCCGTGTCGCTTTGCCGCAGCGGGACGCTGTGATGCTGTATTGAATCGCGGGGCGGATAACTCTACAGTTCAAGTTGCGGATTGCGCTCGCTCATGTCCAACGAATCCACTCCTCCTCCTTTCGTCCAAACCAATCCATGGTTCATTGCCGCCGCGGTGATGCTGGCGACGTTTATGGAAGTGCTGGACACGTCGATTGCGGCGGTAGCGCTGCCGTACATCGCGGGGAGCGTCTCGGCGACGAACGACGAAGCCACGTGGGTGCTGACAAGTTACCTAGTGGCGAATGCGATTGTGCTGCCGGCGAGCGGATGGTTCGCGAGGAAATTCGGGCGCAAGAATTTCCTGGTGATCTGCATCATTATTTTCACGATTTCGTCGTTTGCGTGCGGTGCGGCGACGAGTCTGCCGATGCTTCTGGTTGCGCGGGCGGTTCAGGGAGCAGGCGGAGGCGCGCTGCAGCCGCTTTCTCAGGCGATTCTGCTGGAGAGTTTTCCGGCGGAAAAGCGCGGGCAGGCGATGGCGGCGTTTGGATTCGGCGTGGTGGTGGCGCCAGTGCTGGGACCAACGTTGGGCGGATGGATCACGGTGAACTACAGCTGGCGGTGGGCGTTCTACATCAATATTCCGATTGGGATTCTGGCGGTGATTTTGATTTCGCGCCTGGTGGTGGACCCGAAATATATTCGCGAGGCGGTGGCGGGGAAGCTGGATGCGATCGGGCTGGGTTTGCTGGCCGTGTGGCTCGGCGCGCTGCAGATAATTTTGGATAAAGGACAGGAGGACGACTGGTTTGGCGCTATCTGGATTCGCTGGGCGACTGCGATTCTGATCCTCGCGTTTATTGCGTTCTTATGGCGCGAGTTGAAGCTGAAGAAACCGCTCGTGGATTTACGGATCATGCTCAATCGGAATTTCGCCGTGGGATGCTTGCAGATCGCGGTTTTCGGCGCGGTGGTGTACGGGATGATCACCATTCTGCCGCTCTTCTATCAGACGCTGCTGGGATATACCGCGCTCGCTGCGGGATTGGCGGTGGCGCCACGCGGGATCGGCGCTATTTTCGCCATGCCAATCGTGGGATTTCTACTTTCGAAATTCGATGGACGGAAACTGATTGCGATTGGATTCGCCGGAGTGGCTGTGGCGAATTTGTGGCTGGGACACATGACGCTCGATGTGGGCCAGTGGTCGATGTTCTGGGCTGTGGCAGTGAGCGGCTTTTTCATCGGCTTCGTGTTCGTCCCGCTAGCGACGCTGGCGATGGGCGCGCTGCCCGACAACCAGATAGGAAACGCGAGCGGCCTTTACAACTTGTTTCGTAACGTGGGCGGCAGTGTGGGGATCTCGATTGTCAATACGATCGTCTCGCGCCACGAGCAACTGCATCGCACCGAGCTGTCACATTCATTCTCGCCGCAGAATCCGGTGTTGCAGCGCGCGATTGACGGGTTTCACGGATTGATGAACCAGCGCACCGATCCGGTGGATGCGTTGCACCGAAGTTATAAGCTGCTCGAGGGTGCGATTGATACACAGGCGTCGCTGTGGTCTTACATTGACGATTTCCGGTATCTGGCGCTGCTTTGTTTCGCGACGGTTCCGATCGCGTTTGCACTGAAGAAAGTGTCGTCGAGGAAAGCGGTGGCGGCGCACTAATGCGGCGACATCGAATAGTAGCCGGGGCCAACGCGCAAATGGTGATGCCAAGCTACGGGGAAGGCCCAGAAAATCAGCGAGCCTAGGATCGCCTGGCCGATGGCGAGCGGGATGATATTGCGGTAGCGGCCGAACATCCAGGCCATGGTGGTGCCTCCGATCAGTGTCAGCGGCACGAGCACCGGATTTGGCCAGTGGCAGGCTGCGAAGATCAGACCGGTCAGAATTGCCGCGATCCATTGTCGCCGGACGAGCGAAAGCATGCGATTGTGCACCAGTGAATTCAGAAGCACCTGCTGGAGAAGGCAGAACGCGAAGTAACTCCAGAGACGGTGCCAGGAGATCAGATTTGGCGGCAAGTGCAATGGCGCTCGGAGCCCAGCTCCGATTACAACCAGACCCACTATCATCGCGCCGAAAACCAGCATGGCTTGGCGGGCCGCAGGCCGGAGATTATCCGCGCGCCAGCCTAAAGTCTTTGGCGTGTCGCGATGCAGCGCGAAGCTGAAAATCATCCAACCGACGAAGACCATCCACGTCCAGCGTGCAGTGAATTGCAACTGCCAGATGAACCAGAGAATGAAAGCGGGCAGAAGGGTGACATCGGCGATCGTGAAGTAACGAAGGGTGCGCGCGTTCATTTCTGATTTGCTGGCGTGCGGCCCGCGCGCAGCAAAGCGCTTGCGAGTTCGACGATTTCAGCTTTCGTTAAGGTGCAGGGAGCAAAAAATGATTCAACATCGATATCTGGAAAGCCGAGGCGCGTGATTTCAGCGCGGATGTTCTCGCGCAGTGCGGCTAGGTTCCGCTGCCGCGAGCGCCGCAAAGCTTCGTAAATCACGCGATGGTCGGGAAGAATCCAGTTGTAGTTGGCAAGGCTGCGCAGGGCTTCGCTGCGATCGTCAAGCGAGAGTGGACCCGCGCACAGGGCACCAAGCACCCGGCTCTCGATTTCTTCAGTGCCGCGGGATCGCGTCGCCATTGAAACAGGATTCACAGCTGAGTAGCGATTGTATCCGGGATGGAGACCGCAAAAGAGAGGAATCGAGAAAGGTCTACTGGATTCGAAAATCAGCTACGCAAATCTGAAGCGGATTAAGCAGCAGACGAAACGACCGGCCGGACGAAATCAAGGCGGTCGATGGTGGCTGCGACGCCGTAAAGCGGAGCGATCTCGCCGGGTAGCGCGTTTACGCGGAGTGCCTTAGCGCTGGCCCGGACGAGGACGGCAGTACCCCGTTCCTTTTCGCCAGGAAGAGAGAAGGTAAGTTCGACGTGCGTCCCCGGGTCGAGCGGGACATGTGAATGGAAGAAGATGCCGCTTCGAGAGACGTCGCGAAGCTGACCGGTGTGGAAGTCAGCAGGACGGCGTTTGGCGAGGCAGACCTGGACTGGCAGGTAAACTTCATAACGCCTTGCTTTTCTTCGCTCTCCCATTTTCGCCTCTCTCCATTGAGATGCAATAGTGTCGCCGTTGGTCGTCTTATTTCTCCTGGGCTGATATTGTTTACTTTAAGCTACTTACAGGGGGCTCTGGATTCAGAACCCCCTGTAAAATTTTCCTAAACAGGGAAATAGATACGTACTTCTCGTTTCCCAGTACTACTATACCCAGACCCCCAATCAGCAGTGCCTATTAGACTTGCCAATGCTCTACCTGGCATCGCACCATTTCGGGGCCTCTTCCCGATATAGGGCGCGGGCACTGTGTCAAAATCGCATGCCACTGCCCGAAGCTAGAGGACAGGATCAATCAACACGGATGCGCCCTCCGCTTCCGTGAGGATACCTTTTCCGATCATCAGTTGAACGAGCCGAACGAGAGAGGTACTTGCGCTTCCACCCCGCTGCGGCGAAGAGCTCAACGTGGAGCGAGTCTCGTAGGTCACGACCTCATGTGATTGGCGCTCGCCGGTCAAATCCGCGAGCCAGGATTCCAAGGCGGAGCGACGCTCCTGGGCCAGATCGCTGAAAGCGATGCCCATCCCAAGCCCGTGCTGTGAATAGACGACGGTGCCGGTGGTTTCAAAGCTGGTCTTGCCCTTGTGAAGCCGTACGTGCAGCTTCGAGCCAACGGGGAATGGGTTCGTGGTGTCCACAAAACAGCCGCCTGGACCCAAGTCAGTGGTGCGCGTCGAAAAACGGGCACCAGACGAAATCTCCACGACATCCGCCGCCGCCGTAAAGCAATGGCGATTCCCGCCGCGGCGCTCTGGGTCCGCAACCGTGGTTCCAACGGAGCTTTTCGATGAGCCCGCGTCTAGGTCTTTGTGCCGCTGATGTGACATCGTTTTTTTCCTGGTTGCCTGCCCGGGGTTCGAAGTCGAACGTGAAAGACGGCGGGCAGAGCGATTTGCAGTACGAAGCATTTTCACCGGGGAGCGAACGAGTGACAAGACAGAATCCTGACTGGCTTGCTCAAAGGCATACGACGGTGGAACTACGGGCAGGCAGAATCGAGACTATAGAAGAAACCGAACCGCAATTCCTCGGTTCCCGTCCTCGCGGTCTTCCATGCGAACGATGGTACCGAGGAAGCGTTTGTGCGCGGAAGCCTGGTCTCCGAATGGAAACGTGACGATCAGCCGCATCCCCATGAAATAATGGGGCATACAGGTGCTGAAGTAGAGGCCGTCCCTGGTAAAGTCACTTACTTCGCCTACGTCGATAATGTCGATAAATCGGGCATCGAAGGGCTGCACCTGCACCGGTAGCGAGACTTTGAGCCGCTCGCGGCGCCTCTCGCTTCCTGACGCGCGGCATCCGGTAGCCGCTACTGTCTCCGGAATCTGAACTGCGGTCGCCATCCTAGTTGCCTCCGCCGTTGCGATGTGAAAGCCAAATGTACTGAAACAACTGGAGATAGGCTATAGAACGGGCGTACTAGCGAATACCCAACCAAAGTTCACTATCGAGCACGTCTAGCGCGTGACCTTTTAGCCCTTGGGTGGTTTATGTTAGTAGAAGGCGATCGATTATCCGGAGAGCATGTTGAAAGACGTCAGCAACGAAACTGACGAACGGATCCTGATTGCGGAGGCGAAGAGGGATCGCCGCCGCTTTGGCGAACTCTACGAGCTTCACTTTGAACGTGTGTATGCGTTCATCGGGCGCCGCGTACGGGATCGAGCCGCGGTGCAGGATCTAACGGCGGATGTGTTTCGCAAAGCTCTCGAGGGTCTCGACCGTTTTGAGTGGCGCGGTGCGCCATTCGCAGCATGGCTCTACCGAATCGCGAGCAACGCGATTGCGAACTACCGGGAGCGGGCGGCCAGAGAGACGACCGGCTCTGACCTCGACGCGGAAAAGGGTTCGTCGCCAGCTGTTTTAGATTCGATAGAAAACCACGCCGCGCTTTACCGGTTCGTGCGGGACTTGTCCGACGACCAGCGCCGGGTGATTCAGATGCGATTTGCGGAAGAGAAGGGAATTCGCGAAATTGCGGAAGCTATGGGACGGACGGAGGGTGCGGTGAAGCAGTTGCAGTATCGCGCGATCCAGAGCCTGCGCGAGCGCATGGGTGAAAGAAATGGCTGATCAAAGCCAATTTGAACAACTCGACCAGATCGTAGACGCCATCCTGGTCCGCCGCGCCGCGGCGTTACCGGATGATAATGCCGAACTCGCGGCTGTCGTACGCACGGTGGCTGCCTTGCGCGGACTACCCAGCGAAAATTTCAGGGCACAACTAAAGACAGACCTCGAAAGGAGAATGAATATGGCTAGCACAGCAGTGAAACCAGTTCGGGAAGGATTCCATACGATTACGCAGTACCTGATTGTTTCCGACTCAAATCGATTGATAGAGTTCTTAGGGGACGTATTTGGAGCGACGGAAAAGTTCCGAGCACAAAGGCCCGGTAGCAGCGCCATCATGCATGCCGAAGTACAGATTGGCGATTCGATGATTGAAATGGCGGACGCAAACGAAAACTTTCCGCCCAGGCCGGCAGCGCAGCACATTTACGTGGATGACGTGGATGCGGCGTACGCCAGGGCTCTGGCAAAAGGCGCAAAATCCATTCAGCCTCCCACGGACCAGGAATATGGCGAGCGCGGCGCGTCGATCGTGGATGAATTCGGCAACCACTGGTACATCGCAACTCCCTTGAAGGGCGAAACGATCCCAGAAGGACTTCGAACTGTGACTCCGTACCTCGCGCTCGAGAATACGGGGCGCTTCATTCAGTTCCTCAAAGAGGCATTTGGAGCCCAGGAAAAATTGGTGGTGCCTGCTCCTGGGGGCGGGACCGCGCACGCGAAAATCGCGATAGGCGATTCCATTCTAGAGATGAGTGATGCGCACGGAGTCTATAAACCGATGCCATGGGGACTTCACTTGTATGTTCCGGATACGGACGCAGTGTATGAGCAGGCGCTGCGCGCGGGCGCAAAATCGCTAACAGCGCCGGCGGATCAGCCGTACGGAGATCGCAGCGCCGGCGTAGTGGATCCATTCGGGAATCAGTGGTTTATTGCGACGCATATTAAAGACGTGGCGTTCTAGAGAATTTTCAGCGACGCAGCCCAGGCCGACTGATGCGGCAACGGCTACGGCCTGGGCGCAAAATTTTCGGCGGCTTCTGCGGCGGTCGGGTAAATGGCCAGGACCTGATAGAGCTGCGTCATTTTCAGGACGCCCTCGACCATGCCGTGCACTCCCGAGAGGTGCAAGGCTCCTCCCGATTTTTTGAGCCGGCTGAGGCATTTGACGATCTGGCCGAGTACGGCGCTATCAATGTGGTTCACGCCGGCTAGATCGAAGATCACGCGGTTTTCATTTTTCTGGATGTGACGCTCGACTTCGCTGTCGAGCAGGGTGCAATCGTCGCCCATGGAGACGCGACCGGCGATTTCGAGCAGGACGATGCCCGGCTTGATTTGCCGCGTGGATAACTTCATGGGCATCGGCGGTTGGCTACTCCTCCTCGTAGGGGAAATCACGAATCATTCGCAGGCAGCCGGCCAGCGCTTTAAGAACCGAGTCGCCCCATCCGAAGGGAAGCAGTGCGACCGATTTCTGATTCACTTTCTTGTCTGCCTCGGCGAAGAACCGGGTGTGCTGGCCGGGTGGTGGCGAGACGAACTCCTTGACGGTAATTCGAAATTCGATCTCGCGGCCGTTTTCGTGTTTTTTCGCGGAGTAGTAAGAAATTTGCGCGAGTTGCTCGGAGCGATCGCATTGCGCGTACTGCCAGTCGGCCACCAGTAGGCTCCTGTGCTGAAAAACCAAAACCGAGCGGTGCCAAGACTGGCGGAATCTTAGGACGTGCCGAAAGCCAAGTCAATCGGGCGACGGACATTTAGATCGAATCCGGTGATGTGCGCTCGGCGGTGCGATCTATTCGGAGCGAACCAATCCGCGTTTCAGCGCGATGCGCGCGGCTTCCGTACGGCCATTGGCGCCGAGTTTGGCGAGAATGTGGTTCACATGGCCTTTCACGGTGCCTTCGCTGACGAATAGCGCGCTGGCGATTTCTTTGTTGCTCTTTCCGACCGCCATGAGTCGCAAGACTTCCAACTCCCGAGTGCTGAGCTCAGGGCCTTTCATTCGTTCAGCCAGCTTGGCACCGATCATCGGAGGGATGTAATTCTTGCCGTCGTGCACGATGCGAATGCAGTGAATCAAATCTTCGAGGCGAGTGTCCTTCAGGAGATAAGCGCGAGCGCCCGCGCGCAAGGCTCGGTAAATATCTTCATCGCCCTCGAACGTGGTGAGAATGATGATGCGCGCATTGCCGAAGCGTTCGCAGATCGCCTCGATCGCCTCGACGCCATCCATCTCCGGCATACGAAGATCGACGAGCGCGACGTCCGGAACATGGCGCGAGAAAAGGTCCAGCGCCTCTTGCCCTGTGGCGGCTTCGCAGACCACGGTCATATCGGGAACACGATTGAGTGAAGCGACGAGCCCTTCGCGCACGACCGGGTGATCGTCGGCGATCATGATACGAATTGATTCGCCCTTGGTCATCGACATAAAGGCCTGACTAGAAAACCTGATATGAAAACCGGCCGCTAGAAAACTACGGCGGCGAATGGCCGCTTCCCCGGGTACGATCCTCTCCAAGTTTTGTCGTGCGCAGAATTGGGAGCAGCAAATGAATCTTCGTTCCGGCGCCGGGTTTGGTGAGGATGGTCAAATCGCCACCGATACGGTCCGCCCGCTCCTGCATACTAATCAATCCGAAGCCGCGACTCAATGTGCTAACGTGTGGATCGAAGCCGGCGCCGTTGTCTTCGATCGCGAGCTGGACGGCTTCCGGTCCCGCTGAAAGCCGCACATTAATCTGGTTTGCTCCCGAATGCTTCATGGCGTTGGTGATCGCTTCCTGAGAGATGCGCAGCAGATTGCTTTCGATGTCCGGCGACATGAGGCGCTGCGCGTCGCCGTTCGCAGAGAAATTGATGCGAACGAGCGAATCAGTGCCGAGCTGGCGTACTAGTTGATCAAGCGCCGTGGTGATATTGCCGTCGCGCAGGAGCTGCGGCCTGAGCCCCCGCACGGAGCGACGCGCCTCGGTGAGACCAACTCGCGCCAGCGCGATCGCAGATTCCAGATGCTCAGTTGCCTCGGGATTGACGCCGTCGAGAACCTGCCTAGCCGCTTGCAACTGAATCAGAACCCCGGTGAAACTTTGCGCCAGGGTATCGTGAATCTCGCGCGCCATTCTGTTTCGTTCTTCGGTGATGGCGGCTTTGCGTGCTTGCTCTGCAAGACGGGTGAGTTGCAGAGCCAGGGTTGCTTGCTGCGCCAGTCCTTGCGCGAGTTCCAAGTCCACAGAGCCGAACTGGCGCAACTCGGGAAAGCGGACGACGATCGCGCCGATTGCTTTGTCCGCAAGAATCAGCGGAATACCCAGCAGCGCCTTAACGCCTTCTTCGCGCAGATAGGCTTTGGCTGCCTCATCGAGCGCTTCGCTTGTAGCCACTTCGTGCCACACAGGGCGTCCGCGGCGAAACACGGCGAAGGCGAATAAATCCTGACGCGACAGATCCAAGGTCTGGCCGGCGAGGCGATGGCCGGACTCCACTCCGCTTACCAGACGGCCATCTCTGAAAACAAGATGCAACTTGGCCGTCTCGGCATCGCGATCCCGCAGCCAGAGAGTTGAAACGCTGCCTTCGAGCACCTGCGTGACTACGGTCAGGACATGGCCCAAGACTTCGTCGATCTCTGGATCGTTGGCTAGGACGTCGAGCGTCTGCTTCAGAGCCTGGTTGGCTCGGGCAAGTTCTGCGGCGCGGCCGGTGGCGGCAAGGTTTCGTTCTTCGAGAATAGCAACCTGCCGTAAACGTTCGGCAAGATGCGTGAGATGGACGGCGAGGCTGGCCTGCTGCGCGAGAGCCTGTGCCAGTTCAATCTCGGCTGCTCGAAGTGTGCGGCGTTCTTTAATGCGGATGCTGAGAGTGCCGACCAGCCGATTGTGAACGAGCAATGGAACCAGGAGGAGAGTGTGGATTTTGTTCGCCAGCAGACGTGCTCGCCGTTGATCGTCAAATTCAGACGAGGCAGCCACATTGAGAATCACCGGTTTGGGAAAGCCATCTTTTTGTGCCTTCCACCTTTCGGTTATCAGCGCCACGTGGCGCGGGTGCAGAGCGGACGGATCGTTGAGATCCTCGCCCCGCGTGATTTGCCCATCGTCGTAATTCATGTGCAGAAGCGTATCGCTTGGGTTCAGCCCTGCCAGGTGAAGGCCCGAAGAAGTGACGCTCAGCTGTTCGCTGATTGCTTTCAGAACGTGACTAAGAGCAGTGTCGAGCGAGGGCTCGGTCGCAAGCAGCGTCAATGTCCTGTTCAGTGCGGCTATCTGTCCATTGGCAAGCGACTCTGCCTGTTGCCGCATCGCTTGTTCGGCGCGCTTATGCTCGGTGATATCAACCACGAATGTTATTGCTTCCGTAGTCGAACCTTCGAGGAGGGCTGAAGTCACGAGGACAGGAACGCGGGAGCCGTCCTTGCGGATGTACTCTTTCTCGACCGGCTTGAATATGCCAGTGGCGCGCAGTTGCTCGGCGTTCGATGCCGCTTGAGCTTGGTATTCGTCAGGAGTGATATCGATCCAACGCAACAGGCCTGCTTTGATATCGCTCGCCGGATAGCCGACCATTTCGAGAAATTTTTGGTTGGCATCGAGGATACCGCCGCTGACGCTCGTGTACATCGCGCCAATTAGATTCGAATCGAAGAGTTGCCGGTAACGCGTTTCGCTGTGAAAAAATGCTTCCGTCGTTTTCTTGAAGCTCGATATGTCAGCCGAGTAGCCAACGCAGCCGGAAATGCGGCCCGAGCCGTCGTATCGGGGGGCCAGCGTGCAAAGAAACCAGCGATAGTCGCCGCCGCTGCTTCGCATACGGAATTCAATCTGGCGCGGAGAAGAGGAGTGGGCCAGACTCGCTACTTGATCCGCTAGTCTCGCAATATCATCAGGATGGACAAACCCAGCCCATCCTTCGGCGAGTACACCCTCTTGCGTTTTACCAAGAAATATTAGAGCTGCCTGGTTGTGGAAGGCACAACGTCCGCGCTCGTTCGCGGTCCATACCGGAAACGGAAGAGAATCGAGGGAGGCGAAATAGATTTCCTCCCCGCTGCCACCGTTCCACACTGCTTTACGACCTACTCCCGACAATTTGCACTCCTGAACGAGCCCGGGAGCGGTGTTGTTTGTCAAAATTGCGTGTTTGGAATCGCACCATTTCGAGGTTTGGAGCGCCCCCGCATCCTGCCTCTTCGGCTAACCGGCGAATTCTCTCACAGATTTTAGGAATGCACAGTAAGACCGGCATTGAAACGTGGCCGCGGGTGGTTTCGGGTACATATCGAAAGGTACGTTCGCAAAGATGCTCTCGATATATGCCGATGTAGACCCTACTGCACCAGAAAAAGATACCCTAAGAAGAATTGCAACCTTCTGATTCCAAGGTATTTTCGACCTGAGTATGAAGGCCTTGCTCGCCTTTCCACAATTGATTGTTGTGCTTAGAGGCGAGATGTCTTCGCTACGCTCGCCTAATTTTTCCCCGCTCGTGGCCGAATCGCGCGAAGGCTTCAAAATCAGGAGGCACGAATGAATCCCCATTCGCCGTCGAAAATCACTAACCGAGTTGTCGCGGCTATTCCGGCACTCATGTTACTTGCGGCCGTTCTGGTGCCGGCGCCGAAGCCGGCCAATGCGATTCCTGCATTCGCGCGAAAGTATGGTCTGCCATGTTCGGCGTGTCACATCGGTTGGCCGGAACTGAATAACTTCGGCCAGGTATTCCGCGACAACGGTTATCAGATGATGAACGAGCGCGATTCTCCGATCACGCGCGATCCGTCTTATTTCCCGATTACGGTTCGTATTACACCGCAGTGGCACCGCGAGAGCGCGAACAATCAAATCGTAGATAATTCTCCGGGTACCGGCGATGGGGGCACGGGGGGAGCCACCTCTCATCCGGGAACTTTGACAACAACCGGGTTTGACCTCTCGGGGTTGGACCTTTGGTTCGCGGGTACGCTGTACAAGAATATTTCCTTCAGCGTGCTGCCGTCTTCGGATGAGAACGCTTCGTTCCACTTTGAAAATGCTTTTGTGCGATTCGACAATCTGCTCCACACGTCGTGGCTAAACTTCAAGGTCGGAAAATATGAATTGGATCTACCGGTTTCCGAGAAGCGGTTGCTAACACTATCGGGAGATGGAGGGTTCTATTACATCTATCACTTCACGCCGTTTGGCGATCAAAATCCCTTCGGCGGTATAGGCGATAACCAGCTCGGTATCGAACTCTCGGGTCACAATTCCAACAGTTACACGCGATACGCCTTTTCCGTCGTCAGCAGTGTGGATGGCAATCCCGATTTCCTTCTTTCGAACGGAAACCCGGCTGGCCGGACGTATGACTATTACGGTCATTTCGAGCAAGGATTCAACACGTTCGGAAATGGATTTATGAAGGTCGGTGGGTATGCCTACTTCGGATTTGCGCCCACCTTCTTTGAAACTTCGGCCGGAACGCCGATCTACGGCAGGGGAAACAAATCCTTCGTTAGGGCCGGCGCTGAGTGGAAGTGGTATTTCAATAAGTTCTTGGTGAAGGGTGTTTACCTGCATGGATCCGACAACGCTTTCCTGGCAAATGGTCTCGATCCCCGCCTGGATACTCTAAGCTCGACCCAGCATGCGCCTAAGTGGAACGGCGGATTCCTCGAGGGCCAGTACATTATTTCGCCCCAGTGGATCATCATTGCGCGTTGGGAGACAGTCCATATGGCCCAACAAGCGGATATTGACGTCGCGCCCGGCAACACAGGAAACCTAAACGCTTTCACGATTGCGAACCGCTGGTATCCGTTCATGTTCAGCCGCGCAGGTCTTGCGCTGCAGCAGGAATACTCATTTGTGCGATCGAATGGCGTCACGAACCAGGGCGGAGGATTTGGCACCCTGTGCACAGACGCAGGACGAGCATCCAACTGCACCATCGGTAGCAGCAGCCTGATGTTCGGTTTTGACTTCGACTTCTAAAGGAGCGAGGAGCCCATGGCACTATCAAAGAAAATCACGCGAAGTCTGATGCTCGCGGCTTTCGGTATGGCCCTCGCAACTCCGGGCGCCGCCCTTGCTCAAGACACGGGAGCGAGTGTGAACGGCCTGACGGGAAATGCCGCGGCGGGCAAGCAAGATTACCGCCGCTGGTGCGTCGGCTGCCACGGCAAGGAAGGCAACGGCGAAGGCGAGAATGCTCCATACGTCAATCCGAGGCCGAGAGATTTCACAGATGCGCTATTCCGGTGGAGATCCACTCCGACGGGCACGCTGCCAACCGACCAGGATCTATACGACACGATCACACGCGGCGTGGTGGACACGCTGATGCCCACATGGCGTCCGCTAACCCCGCAAACGCGAGTGGATTTAATTGCCTACATCAAGACCTTCTCACCGAAATGGCAGACGCAAAAGGCCGGCACGCCGATCACGATCCCGCCTGAACCGCCGCAAACGATCGATAGCGTCCTACACGGCAGGCAGCTTTTCGATCAGATGCAGTGCTGGAAATGCCATGGGCCGGAAGGGCGGGGCGACGGTCCATCCGCCATCACGCTTACAGACGATAAGGGCGAGCCAATACCTCCCTACAATTTCCACGACGGCACGCGGTTCCGCTGCGGCGAAACGAATTCGGATCTGTACAAGATTTTTATGACTGGGTTGGATGGAACTCCGATGCCGTCATTTGCGGATTCACTCAAGCCGCAAGATGCCTGGGACCTGGTTCATTTCCTCCGCACGCTCCAACCGAACGTGCAATCGCAGTCACGCACCGTCTGGCTGGAATATGTGAAGACGCACCAGGGACAGATCAAGGCGATCGGGGCCGAGTCAGCAGGGCAATAGATACAAGTTGCGACCGGCGTTCCAGCTAACGGTAACAAGTTAAATTCATGTACCAGCTATAAAAGGGGAGTTGAGATCATGCGAACGAAGTTTTTTGCTCTATTGGCTGTTTTTGCTCTGGCCGGATCGGCTATGCTAGTCACCGCCGCGCGACCAGCGGGAGGATCAATCACGGGAAAGGTAACGTTTACCGGAACCCCTCCGAAAATGAAGCCGATTGACATGTCGAAGGAGCCGTACTGCCAGAAACTCCACAATCCGCCAATCAAGACTCAGGATGTGGAATCCGGGCCGGGCGACACCCTTGAAGATGTAGTCGTATTTATCTCCACTGGCGATCAGGGCTCAGCGCCGGCTAGCACTCCCGTGAGGTATGACCAGAAGGGCTGCCAGTATATTCCTCACGTCGCCGTGATGATGGTGGATCAGCCGCTCCAGATCTACAACAATGACCCGAACGCGCATAACATTCATCCGTTGCCCAAAGTGAATTCCGAGTGGAATAAGTCGCAACCTCCGGGCGCACCTCCGATCGATACGAAGTGGGATAAGCCCGAATTTATTTCCGTCAAGTGCAACATCCATCCGTGGATGCACGGATACTTTGTCGTGCTAAAGACTTCTCACTACGGCACGACCGGAGCGGACGGGACATATACGATCAAGGACGTGCCACCTGGAAAGTACACGCTGACTGCGTGGCAGGAGCACATGGGCACTCAAACGCAGGAAGTCACGGTCTCCGGCGGGGCGGCAACCGCGAATTTCACTTTCAAAGCGCTGCCGTATTAGGAAGCGACGCACTGCGGATAGGTGGCGCTCAGCCGCGCGGTATGGGCGCCGCTGCACTTCACGTTGAATCGTTGTGTAATCGCGGAGGCGAGCTCCGATGGGCAAATTTTTTGCGGTCCTGCTTATCATCATCACGTTGATTTCTGTATACCCGATTGTCACGCACATGTGGTGGATGCCAGCCGCGGTATCTGCACACGGGCCGGAGGTGGACCATCAACTGGACGAGACTATGGTGGCCTCGGGAATTCTGTTTGTAACTTCTCAATTTGTTCTCGCAGGATTTATCTGGGTATTTGGAAATTACAAAGGGAAAATCAAGCACTGGCCCGGCGGACACAAGCCTGTAGTGGCGTTCGCTATCATTCTGGTCGGCTTGGAAATTCTCAGCCTGTCGTTCGTCGGATCCAAGGTCTGGGCTTCAATGTATATTGCGAAGCCCGATCCGCGGGCGCTGCACGTCGACGTCCAGGCTGAGCAGTTCGCCTTCTTTTTCCGCTATGCCGGACCGGATGGAGTATTTGGAGGGATTCATCCGGACAAGATCAACGATGGAAATGGAAATTATTTTGGACTCGATCCCGAAAACGACGTAGCCGCGCGCGACGACATCGTAGTTGGCTCGCTCACGATTCCGGTGGACACCCCGATTCTGCTGACCCTGCACTCCAAGGACATGATCCACAATTTTTACGTGCCGGAATTGCGCATCCAGCAGGACATCGTGCCGGGTATCGATATTCCGCTTCACTTCACCGCGACCAAAACGGGAAAGTGGGAGATTGTCTGCACGCAACTCTGTGGGTTGGGCCACTACAGTATGAAGGCCTATCTTGAGGTGAAATCGCAATCTGAGTTTGACGATTGGCTGAAGCAGCAGTCTGGCGATTAATTATTTTGATTTGAGCGACGAAGACGAAAATCCGCGGCAGACCGCCGAGCGCAATCTGTGAGGCACAGCGATGCATGACATGTCCGCACAACCAGCGGTTCATCACCATTCTCCACCGCAGGGATTTATTAAGAAATATGTCTTTAGCTTGGACCACAAAGTAATCGGATTGCAGTATTACGGCCTGGCGCTTGCCGCCGTTTTTATTGGGATGGTTCTTTCCTGGCTGATGCGGCTCCACTTGGGCTGGGCTTCTCTGTCGATTCCGGGCCTGCAGCTCTTCTCACCCAACGGCGCACCAGGCGGCGTCATAACGCCTGAGTATTACCTTTCGCTGATGACTATGCACGGAACGATCATGGTCTTTTTCGTCTTGACCAACGCGCCCTTCGCGGGTTTTGGAAATTACTTCCTGCCCATTCAGGTGGGCGCGGAAGACATGGCGTTTCCGCGCTTCAACATGATGTCGTTCTGGACCACCTTCGTCGCGTTCCTTGTTTTGATCGCAGCTTTCTTCGTCCACGACGGGCCCCCGATTGCCGGCTGGACCGCTTATGCGACGCTAAGCTCAGTTGGCGGAATCGCCGGTCCTGGCGAGGCTATGGGGCAGAACCTCTGGGCGGTTTCGATTGCGCTCTTCTGCACTGGTCAATTGCTCGGCTCGCTGAATTTCATCGCCACCACGCTGGACCTTCGGACGAAGGGCATGACGCTCGCTCGTATGCCGCTATCCACATGGGCGTGGTTTATCACCGCCTGTATCGGCCTGCTAGCCTTTGCAGACCTGCTTCCGGCGTGCATTTTGCTTATTCTCGATCGCACTGCGGGCACCAGCTTTTTCAATCCCGCCGGCATGGTTGTTAGTGACACGCTGTTGCCCCATTCGGGAGGCTCGCCGCTTCTGTGGCAGCACCTCTTCTGGTTCTTCGGGCATCCGGAGGTTTACATCGCGATCGTCCCCGGCTTCGGAATTATTTCGCACATTCTGCCGGCTTTTACACGCAAACCGCTCCTCGGCGGAATGCGTGTGATGATCGGCTGCATGATCGCGATCGGGTTCCTGAGCTACATGGTATGGGGCCATCATATGTTCGTGAGCGGGATGAATCCGTTCTCGGCAATTCTGTTCTCGGTGCCCACTCTGATCATCACAATTCCGGCTACGGTGGCAACCCTGATGTGGCTGGGCTCGATTTACGGCGCGAATTTGCGCTTTACGAGCGCGTCGCTTTTCTGCCTCGGTTTTATCTCGGTGTTCATCAGTGGCGGAATCAGCGGCTTCTTCCTGGCGCAGCCCGCCATCGACACGTATCTGCACGCCACCTATTTCGTTGTGGCGCACTTCCATTTCGTGATGGCCGTCGCCGCAATTTTTGGAATCTTCGCCGGCACCTATTTCTGGATGCCTAAAATGATCGGTCGCATGATGAATGAGACGCTCGGCAAGCTGCACTTCTGGCTCACGTTTAT
>DATNKB010000221.1:0-3433 GCA_035603595.1 Candidatus Dormiibacterota bacterium | reverse complement strand
CCCTCGCGCAGGAGATTGTCGAGAAATTCGAGCGCTTTGGCTCGCTGTTTTACGGCCAGCATGTCGGCGAGTTGCCAGACGGTGTTCTTGCGCGCTGCTTTCACCAGGGCTTCGACATCCGCTGTGGTGATGCGGCCGCGTTCGAACGCGTAGGCGGCGAGCTTGTCGATTTCCATGTGGATGCGGGCGGGTTCGAAATTCAAACTTTCCGCCAGTAGTGATGCGGCCGCGCGATCGATGTCGATTTTCAGTTCCTTTGCCATTTGCGTGGCGAGCGCAGCGGCGGATTCCGGACCGATTGTTAACTCTACGAGAAGAGCCTTATCGTCGAGTAACTTACGGAACTTCTGACGACCGTCGAGCGCCGCGGCTTCGATCAGGAGCACACTGAACGGCGCGGGAGATTCAAGATAGGCGGTGAGGGCTTTGATGATTTCGTCGCGCGATTCGTCGCCCAGTTTTTCGATTAGCTGCGCATCTTCGACGATGATCACCTGGCGCGGGGCGAGCATCGGCATCGTTTGCACTCGCTCAAGCGCTTCATCCCAGCCCGCGGCATCGCCGCGAATTCGGGCCACAGCCCAGTCACGAGCGGCTTCGGGAACGCAGGCTTCGATGATCTGCTTGCGGCAGAGATCGCTGAGGTAAGCGTCGGTCCCGGTCAGCACGATGGCGGGGACGGGCTTGCCGCTCGCGAGCCGCGCAACCAATTTTTCAGCTGAGACTGCTGCCATTTACAACCTCACCGGCTCTTCTAGAAATTCTCCACCACGTTCGAAACGAGCTTCGCTGCAAAATCTCTGGCCATGCGGCCGAGAGCCGGGCTCTGCTCGTCGAAAAAGCTCTGGACGTCGCTCGAGATCTGGTACTCGTCGCGAAAGACCATGTCGTCACTTTCATACAGCGGCTTCGACGTCTTGTTATCAACGAGCAGCACTTTGGTATGAATCGTGACGATCATCAACTCGACCTCGCCGGTGGTGGAGTTGAAAATTACGGGGTTCGTCTCAACTGAGCGAACTTCGCCGTGCAAGACTCCGTCGGCAGATTCCACATTTTGCACTATGCGGTATTTGGTGCGCTCGATGAACTCGCGAATTACTGCTTCGGTGAGCCGCTGCTCGATGCGATATCGCGTGGTGTCATTCTTGAATGCGGGAATCGCGATCGAACTCCATTCGGACGGAAGGCGCGAAGCGCGTCCCGCCACATGATAACCGCAACCGGCGCAGATAATTCCGACGAGAGCCACAAGGCTCAGCGCGAATCTACCAATGCACGTGCGCGAGGGGCGAGGAAGCGCTCGATCAGGCAGTAGCTTTCGCAAGCAGCTCCTCCGCAATGCGCACCGCGTTCGTGGTCGCAAGCCGCAAATTATCCGCTACTCCCCAGAGCCACACGCCGGCGGCGACGTTCGGGTCAGCCTGAATCGGCGCAAGCTGAATTTCGCTTTCACCGGCGACGCTGATGTTTGTCGGGGCAGGATCTTCCGGCCCGGCGATCTTCACACCGAGATTCCGAAACGCGGCAGCTAGTTGCTCGGGCGAAGGTGGTGCGGCAAATTCCGCGTAGGCGGAGAAAGCGTAACCATAGAAAACCGGCGTTTGGATCAATTGAATCGCCGGAGCCGGGGTGCGGCCCGCGAGATACTGGGCCACGTCGCGGGCGATTGCTGCTCGCGTGGATTCAAGGCTTGGTTTGCTTTCGTCGCCGTACTTGGAAAGAAGATTGAAGGCCACCTGCGTATCGAAAATCGTCTGCTCGATGGGGCGAAACGAAAGCAGGTTGGTGGTCTGCGTTTCGAGCTCGTCGATTCCGGCTTGATCGCGCTCAGAGACCGGCGGAAAAAGCGTGGCAGCAATCGTTCTTGGCGAAAGCGTGGCGAGCGCTGCCGCGAGCGTGCAGGAAATCACGACCGGCGAAGCGGGAGAGGCGTATGCGAGCTTGTGCGCATAGCCGTTTGCGCCCGCCCCAGGCTTTGGCGGAATCAAGGGAGTGAGCGACGGTATCCAAGAGCTGGCTTTCCCACTCGCCGCGAGAACGCCTGTAAGATCGATCACGGTGGCGCCTGCGGCTTGGGCTGCTTGCCAGTTTCGCTCGGTGTCGGCGGGGATTCCGGCGAAGAATGCGAAGCGAACTTTTTCGAAACTATCCGCTGCGAGCTCGCGGATAAAAGTCGGTTCGCCACCGGCTTCGGTGAGGGTTCCCGCCATTACGCTCGCGTCGAGCAGAATAATTTCATCCGCGGGGAAATTGCGCTCTTCGAGGACGAGCTTCAGCTCCTTACCCCGAAGAGAGGACGCACCGACAATCGCTACGCGGTTAGAATTCGGAAGGCCCGAAGGCATGGATCACGCAGTTCTCGAAGCAGGGCGATGACGCGCGAAGCGAACCACCTGAAGCACGATGCCGTGAAGAGTATAGGCGGTGGCAATAGCCAGCAGTGCGGGGCGGGACAGAAAGATCACCGTTCCTATGAGAGCAGCCCAGAGAACGATGGCTAGCGACGGTTGCCGCTTGGTCCACTGAATATCCTTGAAACTGTAATGCCGCAGGGTGCTCGACATCAGGATCCCCAAGGCGGCGATCAGCGCCAGCCAGAGCAAGGAGATGCGCGAATCGTCGATGGGGTTGCGAAACGCGTGCACAACAGCCGCGATCATGCCGGCAGCGGCGGGAGTGGGCATCCCGACAAAGTAGCGATTTCCACCTGACGCCATTCCTTTGACATTGAAACGCGCGAGACGCCAGGCGCAACAGCCGACGAAGAAGAATCCGATGAGCCAGCCCAGTTCGGTGAGATGCAGCGCCGGCGACGAATCTGCGGCAGCCATGGCGCGGACTCCCCAGGCATAGCCGAGAACGGCAGGAGCGATACCGAAGCTGACGACGTCGGCGAGCGAATCAAATTCTTTTCCGAAGTCGCTGTTGGTGCCCATCGCGCGCGCGATGCGTCCATCGAGGGAGTCGAAGAGGATGGCGAGGCCGATGGCGCCGGCGGCGTGGTCGAAGTCGGTCACTTTTCCATCGAGTGTGGCGAGAACGGCGTAGTAACCGCACAAAAGATTGGCGACGGTGAAAATACTGGGGAGAATGTAGATGCCGCGGCGGAGGCGGTCTTTGCGAAATGGATTTCGCGGCCTTTCTTCGTTACCAATCGGATCTAAGCCGTTGAATTCCATCGCGCCAGGATGCTTTCGCCGCCTTTCACTTTTTGCCCGCGTTGCGTGACAATCTGCGCGTCCGCGGGCAGCCAGAGGTCCACGCGCGAACCGAAGCGAATCAGGCCCACGCGTTCGCCGAGCGCTACTTTTTCGCCCGGTTGTTTCCAGCATATCACGCGGCGCGCGATGGCTCCGGCGATTTGTTTGAAAACCAAACGGCCTTTTGCCGTATCCATACTGATCACGTTCTGCTCGTTTTCTTCGGATGC
>DATNKB010000220.1:0-3398 GCA_035603595.1 Candidatus Dormiibacterota bacterium | reverse complement strand
GGTGGCCTACGCATCGAACGAATCGGGCGACTGGGAGGTTTACGTCACCACGTTTCCCGCCGCCACAGGAAAATGGCAGGTGTCGCGCGGCGGCGGCACCGAACCTCGCTGGCGCGGAGATGGAAAGGAACTTTTCTACATTGGACCCAAGAGCATGCTAACGGCGGTCACCATCGATACGCGCGATTCATTCTCTTCCGGAAACCCGACGCCCTTGTTTCGCACTCAGATCCGCGCCGAGGTGTCTTCCACCGATCAGTTCTCATATGACGTGACGAAGGACGGCCAGCGCTTCCTGGTCAACAAGTACGCCAAGCCCGCGCAGGTCGCCCCTTTGCACGTCATCCTCAACGCGACCGCTGGCCTCGCGAAATAGCCTCGGCCCATCTAATTTTGAATTCTTTTTAGCTGCGGTGAGAAGGAAGCAGATCTTATTCTGTCGCATACTTGGCCAGGAGGACTGAATGCCCCCTAAACTCGATGGCATCCTTGAGTCTTCTTTGTACGTGGACGATCTCCCTCGCTCGGTCCGTTTCTATCAGGACATTTTTGGATTCCCAGTCATCAGCGACTTTGGTGAGCGAGGTTGCGCAATGCACGCGGGTCCGCGCCAGGTACTTCTTCTTTTCAAAAAGGGAGCTTCGCGCACGATTTTATCTCCGCACGATGGCGACGGCGAACTGCACATCGCATTTGCCATTCCAGCAGCCGAACTCGCCGTGTGGGAATCATGGCTAGGCAAGCAGGGAATTGCGGTAGAAGAGAAACGCTCCTGGGAACTGGGCGGATGGAGCCTCTATTTTCGCGATCCCGATCGTCATTTGCTTGAACTTGCCACGCCAGGTGTTTGGTCCGTTTACTGAGGGCGCCGGTATCGTGCAAATCCTTGCGACGAAATCGCGGTCCATGCGATTCTTGTGACGGCATAAGGGACCATAAGGTGAATTGAGCATGCGTGAGTGTGATGGTTGCGGGGCGCCGGCTGACGAAGCTCACATCCGCCAGCGAATCGAGCGGCTTGAGATGGCTACGCGTTTCCGCCCTATTCATATTCAAGTGCTGCTCTTGGGCGACGCTCCGCCAACCCGCATCGAAGACTACTTCTATCGGCCGCTCTGCGAGGGAGAATCGCGTTCCTCAGCGGCTAAAGACTTTTTCGTCGAGGTTATGAAGGCGGCGGGCATCGCCCCAGGTGCCGCCGCAAACGAAGAAGCGGCGCTCGCCGAATTTCAGCATCGTGGATTTTATTTGGCCGACGCGGTGGAATGCCCGGTTCCAACGCCGCAAGAGTTAAGCGAACGCATCACTCGCGCATCTTCAACTCTGCTGAAGCGCATCGAGTTCTCCTACCGCCCGAAGCGCGTTATTCCATTCGGCGCCGGAGTGAAGGCATTAACTCCTGTGTTGGCGAGCTCTCCAATCGGAGACCGGCTGGAAGCCTTTTCCTGAGCCGCTCCGCGCCGCTAGTATCAGTCGCGGGGCTGAAACTTGAATCCCCATCGCCGAATACCCAGCAATCCGGCCAGCCCGCCGCCAAGCATGATCAGTGTGCTAGGTTCGGGAACCACAAGAACGTCTTCGACAATATCGCCCGGCGGATTCACATCCCAAACCAGCGCATAGGTGCCCTTTGCTGCTGGCACCGGCAGAGTGGACGGCATGAGCGAATAGGTATACGAACCCGATCCGCGAGTGGCTTCGAGGCAAGGTGCTGACGAAGCTTTTGAAATACGTGCCGCCTGCTTTCGTCACCAAATGGGCTTCGGAAACGGTTGCTGCCCAATTCGGATTGTCGAACTTAACTTGAACTCGATCTGCTGCCACGGACGGCGAGCCGAGAATTGCAGGCTTGGACACAAACGTCAGCGTGGTTGTAGGGTAGGTGAGCACCTTGGGAATCACGATGCTGTAGTTAGATTTTCTGGAATGGGCGGCAGCCAGCATTACTAGCACCGCAACGGCGAGAATTCCAATAATCACCTTCACCTTGCGTGAACTCATTTCGGTTTCCTCCTAATCTGGGGGCCCTGAGGGGAATGTGGGCGTAACGTAGGCCGGATGGTGTATTCGTGTCAATTGAATTTTGAGTGTGCTCGATACGCGCTCGAAAAACCGAAGGTGCCTCAATCTTCGCGCCGCGTGTCGGAGCGGCTGAGATGCCATTGTGCAACTTGCATTGTCTGCCATGCCCGTGACATCCTCTCGCTTCCCTTACGTTCTTGTGCGGAGGCTGGCGGTTGGCGGTTTGCGAAGGGTGCGGGACACGAACGGACGACGCTCACGTTGCGCGTCGCGCTACGCGAGTCGAGCTCGCATCTCGATTGCGACCCAGCCGAATCCGCGTCCTTTTCCTCGATGGAGCGCCGCCCGCGCGTATCGAAGATTACTTCTACCGCCCCGCTCTGAATCCGGCCGATCGCTCTCTGGGCGCCCGGCGGTTTTTCGAAGAGCTCATGAAGGCCGCCGGTATCCCTGTCGCCGCCGATTCCCGAGAGGCCACCTTGCTCTCCGAATTCCAACGCAAAGGATTCTTCCTCACCTACGCCATCGAGTGTCCATTCGAAGAGCAAGATGATCCAAAAGGCGCGTTGCGGCGTCTCGCACCCACTGTCATGAAGCGCGTCCAATCCGTGTACGACCCCGCCTACATGGTGCCAATCTCACAACCCACCGCCGAACTCATTCGCCTTTTCGGCATGATCGGCTGGGGCGATCGTCTGGTGTTGGACAATGGCTTGCCTTTCGTGGATTCCTATCTGGCCGATCCTCGCCGAAGCACCAGCACAGGAAATTCGCTCGGCGAACGCATCAAGACGGCTCTTGCCTACTTGCCCTAGGGTGTATTTCTTCGCCTGTCCTCCAGTGCAGGACCCTAGTGTAGGCGGCGAGATGCACTTTTCGCGAGGAATCGCTTTAAGCCCTATCAGCGCAGTGCTAAAATCACACCGATTTCCGGCTGGGACCAAGAGGAGTTGGGGATGAAAGCCCGCGGCAAGTTCTTAATTGGCTCGGGAATCATTGTGGTCACGCTCGTCTCGCTCGCCTATGTCGGTTTCACGCAGAGCAAGACGTACTACCACACCATCACCGAACTCTCTACGTTGCAAGGCACCGCGCTTCACCAACGCATGCGCGTTTCCGGCAATGTGCGCAATGGTTCGATTCTGCGGGCTGCGGGACGCGTGGACTTCGTCCTCGAAGAGCAGGGAAGGACTGTCCCGGTCACCTATGTCGGCCGTGATCCGCTCCCAGACACATTTAAGGACGGAGCGCAAGCCCTTGTTGAAGGGCGCATGAAGCCCGATGGCCGTTTCGAAGCGGAGCAGATACAGGCCAAATGCGCATCGAAGTATGAAGCCACCCCCAACCAGGCGCCCGGCGCGTCGCAGCCCGGGCAA
>DATNKB010000219.1:0-4269 GCA_035603595.1 Candidatus Dormiibacterota bacterium | reverse complement strand
GCAGTTGGCCTTGCAGTCGACTCGGAACATTTGGGGTCACGCTATAAGAAGAGACGCCGCTCGGCAGTGTCGCGTCCTTCAATGCATACTCAACAATCAGCCGATCCTTCGATTTACAAAGAATAATCCCGATCGACGGCTGCTCCTCTGGCAGTCGAACCGTGTCATCGAGGACCGATAAATAGAACTGCATCTTGCCGATGTTATGTGAAGCTTCGCATAAGGCAGGTTATGGAAAGCCGGACGTTATGAAAAGCGCAGCATAAAACCCATTGATATAAATGCGCTTGGGACCGGTTTTCTTCACATAACCTCCAGACTGTATTCGGCTAACCAAGGCCAAATACAGAACCGGAGGAGATCATCGTGTGTGAAGAAACAAGAACCATCTCCGATTTGGTGAACGCGATTTCGGAGGAAATGACGCGGCTCGACTACAAACCAACCGTGTTGAAGCAGTATCACATCGTATGGAACAAGTTGTGCAAACACGCAGGTGTACGGCCTGCGAATGACTTCGACATGGAATTCGGGATGAAATTCCTTGACGAGGCAATGCGTGCCCATCCGAAGCATCTGAACGAGAACAGCAAGCATAGATGGATTAAGGCAATTTACACGCTCGCCGATTTCAAGCGTACTGGTATCCTTTCTCTGCGGCGGGAGAAACGCGGATTTGTTTTTTCCGAACTGGCCAAATCCGCGTTCCAGCAATTCACGGCGCATCAATCGGCCATTGGACTATCCGAAACGTACATACGCGACACATGCCTCTATCTGGAGCGTTTCTCGAAATACTTGGAGCAACAATGCTTGGAGAACATTGCAGGGCTTGACGCCCGGCATGTGCAAGGGTTCATTAATGCCTTGGCCATATACGAATTGCCCACGATTTACCATACGATCTGCGTGTTGCGGCGCGCCTTGCGCTACCTGTATGGCCAAGGGATAATCACGACCGACCTAAGCACGGTTGTTCCCAAACTCCGATACTGCAAGAAAGCAAAAATACCTTCCGCTTACTCGAAAGACGAGATCGAGCGCATGGTCAGCAGCATCGACAGAGGAAACCCGAGAGGCAAAAGGGACTACGCACTGATCCTTCTTGCCGCCCGGCTGGGCCTTCGGGCATCGGATATTGCAAGCTTGACATTCTCCAGCTTCAAGTGGGATAGGAACCTCATTGAGGTTGCGCAGCAAAAAACCGGGGAACCCGTGACGCTGCCGTTGCTAAACGATGTCGGGGAGGCCGTTATTGACTACATCCGCTATGCGAGGCCGAAATCGGACGTGCCGTTTCTGTTCCTAAAGCTCAACGCTCCGAATGACGTGATGTATGCCAACTCGATACATCACACGGTCTATACAAGGCTGAAAGAGGCGGGAATCCGCATACCACCGGGTAAGAAACACGGTCCCCACGCGCTAAGGCATAGCCTGGCAAGTGACGGGCGACAATTAGAAGTACCGGTCAACGACAAACAAAATTCCCGATTCAACGACAATTAGGCCAAGCGTATTCCGGTTCATCGGAGCGGAGGCGGATTGGTCACCGACAAGCAGGTTCGGAGGTTGTTTGCGTTGATAAAGACAGGGAAAAACCAGGAGATTGCGGCATCCCGGGCAGGGATGGATGCCAAGACGGCGCGAAAGTATCGCCGTCATGGCGTATTGCCTAGCGAGTTGCCGGCGGCGGTGCGCGGCCGGACCCGGCCCGATCCGTTCATCGATGTTTGGGGCGAGGTTCAGAAGTTGCTTGAGGACAACGCCGGGCTTGAGGCCAAGACGGTGTTCGAGTTTTTGCAGCGACGGGATCCTGGGCGCTTTCAGGACGGTCAGTTGCGCACGTTGCAGCGGCGCGTGAAGGTGTGGCGTGCCACCGAGGGGCCGGCCCGGGAGGTGTTCTTCGCGCAAGAGCATCCTCCGGGGCGTCTGGGAGCGTCGGACTTCACGCACATGGAAGAACTGGGCGTGACCATCCAGGGGCAGAGTTTTCCGCACCTGATCTATCACTTCGTTCTGACGTACTCCAACTGGGAGGCAGCAACGGTGTGTTTTTCAGAGAGCTTCGAGAGCTTGAGCGAGGGGCTGCAGAACGCGCTGTGGACGCTGGGCAAAGTGCCGCACCGGCATCGTACCGACCGGCTTTCCACGGCGGTTAACAATATGAGCGATCCAGCCGAGTTCACGGATCGCTACAAGGGGTTGATGCGCTTCTACGGACTGGATAGTGAGAAGACGCAGGCCGGTCATGGCAACGAGAACGGCGATGTTGAGCAGCGGCACCATCGCTTCAAGCGGGCTGTGGCGCAGGAGTTGATGCTGCGCGGCAGCGTGGACTTCTCGAGCGTTGATGGATACAAGTCGTTCCTTGGGGCGCTGCTGGAGCGGCTGAACGCCGGGCGCCAGCAGCGTCTGCACGAAGAGATGGAAGCGATGCGCGAGTTACCGGCGCGGCGTATGGAGTCATTCAAGCGCGAGCGGGTGAAGGTCGATTCGGGCAGCCTGATCTATGTGGACCGCAATGTGTACTCGGTGCCGAGCCGGTTGATCGGCGAGCAAGTGGAGGCGCGGCTGTTTATGGACCATGTGGAGGTCTGGTACGGGCAGAAAAAGATGGCCCTGATGCCACGCTTGCGCGGGCGCCAGAAGCATCGCGTGGATTACCGGCACATCATCGACTGGCTGGTGCGCAAGCCGGGTGCCTTCGAGCATTACCGGTACCGCGGCGAGTTGTTCCCCACCAGCCGCTTCCGCATGACCTTCGACCTGCTTGAGGAGCAGCTTGGTCGTCATCAGGGCAGCAAGGAATATCTGAAGATCCTGGAGTTGGCTGCCCGGGACAGCGAGGTTAGAGTCGATGCGGCGCTGCTTGTCCTGCTGGGACCAGGTGATGAGCCGATCAGCGCCGCGGGGATCGAGGCCATGCTGGGCGCCGAGCAGAACACGACCGTCCGCGATGTCGAGGTTGCGGTGGTGGATCTCAGCGTTTTCGATCAGTTGTTGAGTGCGCAGGAGGTGTTGCAATGAGCGCGGCCCCTCAGATTAGAACTGCATTGACGGAGAACTTGAAAGCACTGCATCTGCCTGCGATGCGCGAGTGCTTCGAGCGGGTCGCCCAACAGGCGGAGAAAGAGACGCTGAGTTATGAGCAATACCTTCTTGAATTATCGGAGCGAGAGTGCGAGTCGCGGCAACGTAATCGCATCGCGGCACTGCTGCGCGAGTCGGGGCTGCCGCGCGAGAAGACGATGGCGAACTTCGACTTGAAGCGCTTGCCCGTCAAGGCTGGACGACAAGTGAAGGCGCTGGTGGACGGCAGCTTCCTCGATCGCCAGGAGAACTTGCTGCTGTTCGGCCATCCTGGCGCGGGTAAGAGCCACTTGCTCTGCGCCCTGGCCCATGAGCTGATCGCGCAAGGACGCCGGATGAAATACACCAGCTGCGCCATGTTGGTGCAAGATCTGTTGGTGGCCAAGCGCGACTTGCGGCTGAGTAAAGAGATCAAGAAGCTGGCCCGTCATGACGGCCTGATCATCGACGAGATGGGATATGTCCAGCAAAGTCGCGAGGAAATGGAGGTGCTGTTTACCTTGCTATCGGAGCGATACGAACGCGGCAGCGTCCTGCTGACCAGCAATCTGCCGTTCTCCAAGTGGGAAGGGATCTTCAAGGATCCAATGACCACGGCGGCAGCCATCGACCGGCTCGTGCATCACTCGGTCATCGTGGAGCTGAATATCCCCAGCTACCGAATGGAGGAAGCTAAGAAAAATCGGGACCCGGAGCCAGAGAGCACCGAAGCCAACTGACCGGGGCGGAGACTAGCCCCGTTGTTGCTGACCGGAAAGAGTAGTTGACGCCAGACACTGGTCGACAACTACGCTATTCATTTGGAGTCTCCTTAAAAGATCGAATGATTCTTTCTCCTGATTTGCCCTACCGGGCAGCCGCCCGACAGTCACAGGACGCGCCAATCGGATTTACGATTCCAGCAACAATCGACTGTGACCAATGCTCTTCCCATAACACTACATGTTAGGGCGAGTGGCCCGGATGCCGGGAGAAGCGAGGCCAACCACTGAAGGTGGGCGCCCCGGATGCCTTGCATTTGGGCACATGGGAGAGCACAGACGTCGGCCTGGGAAAAGCTCAAAAGTTTCATTCCTCACTATTGCTCCCCGAAAGTCGGCATGTGTCATGGAATATAGTGGCCGACTCAAGACTAGAATCCCGGCCCCTGGGACGTTACGGTACTTATGTGTCCTC
>DATNKB010000218.1:0-8577 GCA_035603595.1 Candidatus Dormiibacterota bacterium | reverse complement strand
CCCCACGAAAATGCATCCGCTCGTATACGGGGAATCGCTGCGCGCGCCCGGAAAACCCACCGTACTTTTTTACGGACATTACGATGTGCAGCCGGCCGAGCCGCTGGAACTCTGGACGAGTCCTGCATTTGAGCCCACCGTACGTGACGGAAATCTTTTCGGACGAGGCACGGCCGACGACAAGGGCCAGGTGCACATTCATCTGAAAGCACTAGAAGCGCTTCTGAAAACCTCCGGAACTCTTCCGCTAAACGTGAAAGTGATGATCGAGGGGGAGGAGGAGGTTGGCAGCGTAAACCTTTGGGAATTTGTGCAGAAGAATCGCGAACGGTTGAAGGCCGATGCGCTCGTGGTTTCCGATACCTCGATGCTTGCCAAAGGCGTCCCTTCGATTACGTACGGGCTGCGAGGACTGAATTATTACCAGATCGAGCTTACGGGACCGGCGCAGGACCTGCATTCGGGAGTTTTCGGCGGAGCGGTGCCGAATCCGCTGACGATTCTGTGCGAGACCATTGCGAAGCTTCACGATAAGAATTTTCGCGTGACGGTTCCCGGCTTCTATGACGACGTGGCGGCGCTTTCGAAACAGGAGCGCAAAGCTCTTAATTCGCTTCCCTGGAAAGAAAAAGAATTTCGGAAGACGGTAGGTGCGCCCGGGTTGGACGGGGAGAAGGGATTTACGATCGTGGAGCGGTTGTGGACACGTCCTACGCTGGAAGTGAATGGAATCTGGGGCGGATATATGGGCGAAGGGGCGAAGACCGTAATTCCATCGAAAGCCTACGCGAAAATTTCGACTCGGCTGGTGCCTAAACAAGAGCCGGCAAAAATTGCGAAGCTGGTTGAAAAGCATATTCGCAAGCTGCTGCCGAAATCAGTGTCTTGTAAGTTCGAAGTGCTGAGCATGGGGAAGCCGTGGGTGGCGCCTTACTCGAATCCGATTTTCCAGAAAGCGATCCACGCGCTCGAGTCCGGCTTTGGAAGGAAGGCGGTTTTCATTCGCGAGGGAGGTTCGATTCCTTTCGTAACGCAGATGCACGACACGTTCAAGGTGCCATGTGTGCTGATGGGCTTTGGGCTTCCTGACGAAAACGCTCATGCGCCCGACGAGCACATTGCGCTCGAGAATTACTTCGGTGGCATCAAAGCTGTGGCGCTGTTCTATCAGCAACTCGCCGTACACTAAAAAACTCCAAAATTGACGGTAGCGAGAAACGCCCGTATTTCCGGGCTTTTTCGCGCTTTTTGCTTGCGTTCGAGGGGGAGTGCAGCTATAGTCCCACGCGGTATCCTGGGACGCCGGGGCCAACCGCAAATAAAATCCGAGGAGGAAAAGTCAACTCGATGGCAAACCCGATGAGCAAGTCGAAGATCATTGCGTACATGACTGAGAAGGTCAGCACCAAAGACAAGCCGGTGTCAAAGAAGCAAGTCGTCTCCTTTTTTGACGAACTATTCAACCTGGCTGTAAAAGAAGCGAAGTCCGCTGGAAAATTCGTGATTCCCGGTATCGGCCGCGCCGTGAAGGCGCACCGCAAGGCTCGCATGGGCCGCAATCCGGCCACTGGCGAAGCCATCAAGATCAAGGCCAAGACAGTTGTGCGCTTGCGCGCAGCGAAAGCATTTAAAGACGCCGTTTTGAAGTAGTTAGGCCCGGCGCACAGATTCGAGGTGGAACCCTCAAGCACGCCCGGTGCGAAAAACGGACCGGAGGCTTGGGGGTTTTGTCTTTTCTGGCGGTATTTACGGCGATTCGTATGGATTCATGCGTGAAAAACCCAGTGAAATGCAGGGAAAAATGAGTTCGCAGCATTGGGATGAAGCGCGCGCCGATGCTTATGCTCGATTCCGCTACGATTTCCCGGAGCGAACGCTGGCCGGGAAGACGGTGGTTGTTGCGGGCGGAACCGGCGGGCTTGGCGCGGCCACTGTTTCGCTTCTTCTGCGTGAAGGTGCTCATCTAATAGTGGGGTATCGCAAGGGTCGCGAGCGCGCTGCCAGCCTTTCGAAAGCGATGGCCGAGCAGTATGGGGCGAATTTGGAGCTGATTGAGGGCGACATCGCTTCGTCTGAAGTTCGCGGCAAGTACATCGAATCCTGCCAGAGAGCCGGAGCAAGTCTCGCGGGAGTGGCGATTTTTCCGGGCGATCCAGCTCGAGTGGCTTTCGAAAAGCTCGATCGCGATGCGCTGTTGGCTTCGCTGGAAGTGAATTATGTGGGCCCGGTGCTGCTTGCGAAGGACCTAGGGCAAGTGATGGAGGGGAGCAGTGCGGGCGGTAGTGTGGTCCTGCTGACTACGATGCAGGCGTATGCGGCGTTTCCGGGGAGCCTCAATTATGGGGCGCCCAAGGCAGCGCTCGCACACGCGGCGAAGATTCTTGCGCAACAGTGGAATCGCGTGCGGGTGAATGTTGTGGCTCCTGGCGCCACGATTTCGGGAATGGCAGCGGCGAGCGTGCAATCGGGGAAGTACGATCGTTACGTTGAGAACGGTGCGATTGGGCGCTTCGGGCGAGCGGAAGATGTGGCGCGGGCCGTTCGATTCTTTTTGGAACCGGATAATTACATTACGGGTCAAACGCTGGTGGTGGATGGCGGCCTAACTCTGCGGCGCGATCGAGGGTAGTCACCGGGATATCCCCGGACTTTCATGCGCGAACATTCAGGACTGCTTACCGATCTCTACGAGCTTACGATGGCGGCCGGTTATCTTCAGACCGGTTTCGAGGCGCGCGCTACTTTCGAATTGTTCGTGCGAAATCTTCCGCCGCAGCGGAATTATTTGGTTGCCGCGGGCCTCGAACAGGCTCTTGAATTTCTCGAGCACGTGAATTTCAACGACGAAGAGATTGCCTACCTTAGATCCCATCACGTTTTTCAGTATATCGGGCCGGAGTTTTTTGACTACCTGCGGACGTTCCGATTCACCGGCGACGTCTGGGCGGTTCCCGAGGGCACACTTGTTTTTCCCGGCGAGCCGATGCTCCGCGTATCCGCACCCATCAGCGAAGCGCAGATCATGGAGACGTATTTGCTCGCAACACTCGGATACCAAACCATGATCGCCAGTAAAACCGCGCGGGTGGTGACGGCGGCGCAAGGGCGGCGCGTCGTGGAGTTCGGCGCGCGTCGCGCTCACAGCGCACAAGCGGGGCTATTTGCAGCGCGGGCAGCGGCGATCGGCGGAGCTGTGGGAAGCTCGAATGTTCTGGCGGGGCAACAATTCGGTGTCTTCACGTATGGCACGCAGGCGCATTCCTGGGTGATGGCGCACGACGATGAGGCGGACGCGTTTGCGCATTTTCTCGACGCATTTCCGGAGCGCGCATTTTTGCTGCTTGATACTTACAACGTACATGATGCCGTGAAGAAGATTATCCGAATGGGACGGAAACCTGCGGGAGTTCGCCTCGATAGCGGCGACGTGGCGAAAGACAGCCAATGGGTGCGTCGAGAGCTAGATAAGGTGGGCTGGCAGGACGTGCGGATATTCGCATCGGGCGATCTGGATGAATACGAAATTGCAAAGCTGCTTGCGAAAGGTGCGGCGATCGATTCGTTTGGTGTGGGCTCGGCGCTCGCGACGCCCAGCGATGCGCCTCTCTTGAATCTGGTGTACAAACTTGTGGAGGTGGATCGCGGGGGGAAGATACAGGGCGCGGCGAAACTCACTCAGGCGAAAGTAACCTATCCGGGGCGCAAGCAAGTGTTGCGGCATTCGAATCGTCGCGGCGAATTCGAAGAGGATAAGATCGCGCTCGAGGGTGAGCCGGCAAATGGCGGCACGCCGCTGCTCGCGCCAGTAATGCGAGAAGGTCGCCGCACGCTTGCGCCGGAACCCATCAGCGCTTTACGGGATCGCTGCGTCGCGGGTCTGGCGCACCTTCCGGAGCGGTATCGTCGAATCGATAAGCGCGCGGAATATCCAGTGCGATACAGCAAACAATTGGAAAAGTTGCTCGACAAAATACGCAAGCGTGTACGGAGCTCGGCGCCAAAGTGACAATCGTGGCGCGATGTTGATGGGATTGTAGAGCTTGTGATGACGATGGCCTCACGCAAAATTGTTTTTTGGGAAGTGGACGCGCAGCAGGATTTTATGCTGCCGGGCGGGAAATTGTATGTTCCGGGCGCCGAGAAAATCATTCCGCGTATCAAGGAGCTTGTAGACGCTGCGCAGAAGGGCGGAATTTTATTGGTATCGAGCGCTTGCGCGCATGCTGCGGACGACTCCGAATTCGCGAGTTTTCCTCCTCATTGTATTCGAGGAACGGAAGGTGCCCGTATCGTCACCGAGGGACTTGCGAAGGATTATGTGACTATTCCGAATCGCGCGAAATTCGTGCTTCCGGCTGATTTGTTTGACCATCCGCAAATCGTGATCGAAAAGCAGGAGCTGGACGTCTTCAGCAATCCGCATACAAACGAAATAGTCGAACGCCTTGGTGGTGAGGCGGCGTATGTGGTGTTTGGCGTCGTGACGGAATACTGCGTGCATTTTGCCTCAAAGGGATTGCTGGACCGTCGCCGCAAAGTTTTTGTTGTGGAAGATGCGATCGAGACGGTGAAAGCGGAAGAAGGCGCACGCGCTCTGAGTGAATTGGACGCGATGGGTGCTCGTCTTGTGACCACGGGCGAAGCGATTCGAATGGTGGAAACCGCTTCAGCAGCCGGCTTCCGCCCCTAGTCAAAATCCCAATCGTAGCGAATCTGCGAAAGATTCTAGCGGTCAATGTGTTTCGCGCTGGCAGCTGTGTAGCGCTCGCCTGCAACTGCTTCCGGTGGAACGGCGGCTTGTAGCTCGGCGACTTCAGCGTCATTCAGAATGATGTCTGCGGCAGCGGTATTTTCTTCGAGATACTTGCGGCGCTTGGTGCCGGGGATGGGAACGAAGTCGTCGCCCTTGGCTAGAACCCAGGCGAGCGCAAGTTGGCCGGGCGTCACGTGCTTGCGGTCGGCGATTTTGCGGACGCTCGCCACGAGCTCCTGGTTTTTGTCAAAATTCTCGCTGCTGAAGCGCGGGTAACGCTGCTGGCGCCAATCCTTCGCACCTAGATCGCTCAGCTTGGTGATCGCGCCGGTGAGGAAGCCCCGGCCGAGCGGGCTATAGGGCACGAAACCGATGCCGAGTTCGCGCAGCGTGGGAATAATTTCTTTTTCGGCGTGGCGCTCCCAGAGCGAATATTCCGTTTGCAGCGCGGTGATCGGATGCACTTTGTGGGCGCGGCGGATCGTATTGGGTGCGGCTTCTGAGAGCCCCAGATATTTCACTTTGCCTGCCTTCACCAGCTCTGCCATCGCGCCGACGGTGTCTTCGATCGGAGTATTGGGATCTACGCGGTGCTGATAGTAAAGATCAATGTGATCGACGCCGAGGCGCTTGAGTGAGGCGTCGCACGCCGCGCGCACATATTCGGGTTTGCCGCTGATGACCCAGTAATTCGGATCGTCCTTCTTGCGGATGTTGGCAAATTTTGTCGCGAGGAAAACTTCGTCGCGGCGGGCGCGGATCGTTTTGCCGATAAGCTCTTCGTTGTCGCCGATGCCGTAGGTGTCCGCGGTGTCGATAAAATTGACGCCGAGATCGAGCGCGCGGAGGATTGTGGCGGCGGATTCTGCGTCGTTGCGCTCGCCGTAGAATTCGCTCATGCCCATGCAGCCGAGTCCCATGCGGGAGACGATTGCGCCCTGGGAGCCGAGTTTTACTTTTCGGATTGTCATGTGCACTTAGATGAGTGGGGTGGGTGGTGGTTTCGAATTTCTAGGGACGCTCAATAAAAATTCAAAAGAGCCGGCGAGACGCCCTTCGAAGCTCAGGGCAAGCCGGCGTTACGGAACGGCCGTGGAGCCCTGTGTGGCTGCGAAGTCTGGGCCGATGATCGCACGCACATGCTCAAACTAAGAGTCGTTATTCGTCGCCTACCTGTGAGGAGCTCCACGCGTCTGGGGCGGCTTCTTCGAAGCGGGTGTGGCGCGCGAGGAATACGAAATTCAGGTTGCCCGTGGGGCCGTTGCGCTGCTTGGCGATGATGAGTTCGGCTTTGGCGCGATCTTCTTCGGGTAAGTCGGTCTTGTAAAAATTGGGGCGATTAATGAAGAGGACAACGTCAGCGTCCTGCTCGATCGCGCCTGATTCGCGCAGATCGGAGAGCTGTGGCTTGCGCTCTTCGCGCTCGGGTGCGCGCGTGAGCTGGCTCAGCACTACTACCGGAACTTTCAATTCTTTGGCGAGACCTTTCAGCGCGCGCGAAATGCTGGAAACCTCTTCCTGTCGATTCGTGCCCCGGCCGGTATTCGTGGGCACTACGAGTTGCAAATAATCGACGATCATCAGTGAGAGGCCGCGATCGCGTTTCAGTCGCCGGGCCTTCGCGCCCATTTCGAGCACGGTGGAGGATGCAGAGTCGTCGATCCAGAGAGGCGCGTCACCGAGACTCGTGAGTGCGCGCGTGATTTTATTCCAATCGTCGCGGCCCATGTGGCCGGTGCGGAATTTGTGCGCATCCACGCGCGCTTCAGACGCGAGCATGCGCAGTAGCAGCGATTCCTTCGACATTTCCAGGCTGAAAACGGCAACGGGTTCCCGGTTACGCACCGCGACGTTTTCGGCGATGTTGAGCGCGAGCGCGGTTTTTCCCATCGAAGGACGCGCTGCGAGGATGACAAGCTCGGATGGTTGCAAGCCGGCGGTTTCGTTATCGAGGCCGGGATAACCGGTGGCGAGGCCGGTGATTCGTCGGCCTTCACTGAAGATGTGCTCCAGGCGCTCGAAATTGTCGCGGACAAGTTCTTTGACACCGATAAGGCCGGCGCGCACGCGATCTTCAGCAATCTGGAAGATGGTGGATTCGGCGCGATCGAGGATGACGTCGGCATCATCACCGCCGGCTAGGGCTTGTTCCTGGATGGCGGCTGCGGAGAAAGCCAGATTGCGGAGGACGGATTTTTCTTTGACGATGCGAGCGTAGTGCTCCACGTTCGTCGCGCGCGGCAGGCCGTCGGCGAGCTGCGAAAGATACGCGACGCCGCCAGCGGAATCTAGCTCGCCGCGGCGAGCTAGATCGTCCATTAGCGTGACGACGTCTATAGCCTGTTGATGCTCGGCGAGCTGAATCATGCGCTGAAAAATTTGGCGATGCTGAGGGAGAAAGAAATCTTCTGAGCGCAGCTTTTCTACGGCTGCGTTGAGGGAATGATTATCGAGAAGGACGGCACCGAGGATGCTGCGCTCCGCTTCGAGATTGTGCGGGAGCGGCCGTTCGATCGAGGTGTCTGCGGTAGCCATTCGCTTTATTTTCGCCTAGGCCTCTTCGGGATGCAAGAGGCGGAATTGTGGTTACGGCGCGTGTTCGCGCTCGAATTATTTTTTGTATGAAGCGTGTGGCATTTTGCGCGGGGTTCGTCGGCGCGTCAATCGTATGACCGCGTATGAGCCCTGTGAATATTTCGGAAAAGTGGAAAACGCGAATTAGTCGTGAGGGTGCCACTCGCAGCGTGCGTAGAGATACGCACCGCGTACTCAATTCAGCGGGTACTCTCGGCGATTTTAGGAAAGCTGGAGCTCGTGGCGGAGAGTTTCGGCGATTTCCGCAACACGCTGGCTTGCCACTGCAGACATTTCGCCCTTGGCGCCGCGTTCGCGAAGTACGAGCCAGATTCCCGGGCGGTAAATCTCTTTGTCGTGGCAGATGGCGCCGGTGAGTTGAGCGATTTCGAGAGGGCCGCCGGCAAGTTCGCGATCCAGGATCGCACGCGCTTCGTCGAGAAGATCTTTGAATCCTTGCGAGGCGAGCATCGGATCCACGTCGCGTGGGATCGCCGCTTCGATATCTTCGAGGTCGTAATCGGGAAGCTGGTTGGTGATCATGAGTTCAACGGATGAGGTTGGTGCGGCTTTGTCGAGCGCGATTTTGATGGACATGACGATATTTTCGCAGAAGCGCGGCTATTTCGGATAGGGGTGACCCGCGAGAATCGCGAAGGCGCGGTAGATCTGCTCGGCGAGGACGACGCGTGCAAATTCGTGCGGCATGGTGAGAGTAGAGAGCGAGAGTTTTTGTTTGGCGGCAGCGCGCAGGTCAGCCGGGAAGCCTTCGGCATCGCCGCAGAGGAAAACGAGTTCGCGCGTGCCGCGGTCGCGTAGGTCGCCAAGCCATTTTGCAAATTGCTGCGAGGTGAAGTGATTGCCGGCGGCGTCGAGCAAGACAAGCGTTGCGCTCGAGTCAAGTTTAAGTTTGCGAAGGGCGGCGGGGCCCGCGTCCCGGAGTTCGGTGACTTCGACGTTGGCATAGTGGCGGATGCGTGCAATGTAGTCATCGATGAGCGTGCGAGCCTCTTCGCGGCGGGTTTTTCCTAGCATGAGGAGGCGGAGTTTCATGCGTTGATCGCGCCCAGCATTTTACGCTGAGATCCTTCGCTGCGCTCCCTTCGTTCCTCAGGGCGAGCAGGATGACAAGTTGAGAAGGGGACGACCTACTCGAGCAGTTGGTATTTTTTGCGCTTCTCGAGGAGGGTTTTGCGGCTGATGCCCAGGATTTCGGCAGCACGGCCAATTTTGTAGCGCGTGGCTTCGAG
>DATNKB010000217.1:0-18407 GCA_035603595.1 Candidatus Dormiibacterota bacterium | reverse complement strand
CGGAGCCCATTCGGGCAATCGCCATCGTGGTTAAGCCTCTCTTACCTTAGCTGGATTAATAGGCAGGAAAATAGAACCGTGGTACTTGTCTTCTGGTACTGGCGTCGCGATACATTTTGATTCGGGCTAACAACGCATCGCTATTTGGATTTGTCTGAGGGTGTTTTCTGCTCTTGCTGGGCGGGAACTTGATCTGATTTCTCCGTCTCAACCGAGATGACACTGAAATTGCCGTTAGCATCGCGCGTTTGAATGGTTTTCGTCTGCTGCGTGCCGTTGGCTGCGTAGTGCACGGTATATTTCGTTTTTGCTGTCACCTGCAGACCGTCGGTCGGATTACCCGTTTTGGGCTGCTCGATTCGCTGTTCGCTTGTCTTTTTGTCCGCATCCTTGTTCTGGACACTTGTGCTCCGTTCGGTGAGATGCAGCTTGCCGTCGCCCGCCATTCCAGGAACATCCGGAGTATATGTTTCGGCGGTAGCACTTCTTTCGCCATCAGCGTTTTCAGTTTCGTGGCCCACGGTCTTCGAAACTTCTGACACCCGACCGTCAATATCGGAACGCGAAACGCGCTCCTCGGTCGTCCGAGTCTTAGCGTCATCGTCTTTGATTGTTTTTTCCTTTACCTCGAATACCTGCCAGTTTCCGTTGGCCCCGGGCAGCAGAGTTGTTTTCTTCACCTCCACACTGTGGTCAGCGCCGCTCGTCTGCAACTCTCGCGTTTGCTGTGAAGGAGTGAAGTTGCCGGTGCCATCGTTAACGTAGACTGTGGTTGTCGTTTCCTGCACGTCGGGGCTCGTCTTCCTCGTATCCGCCACCTCACGTTGCGCGAGGTGAAGATTTCCGTCCGCGTCCGCACTCGACGTCGTGCTTACCACGTGACTATCTCCGTTTGACGAGCTTTGCGATTCCTGTTCCGTCACTTGCAACAAATTCCTTCGTCCATCGGTATCCCATCTGTACTCGCGCACTACCGTGCGGGCCGTCGTGGCATTCACCTGGATAGTTTCCGTTTCTGTGTCGTAATAGGGCTGGTAGCGGCCGTCGGATCCAAGTACCTCCACCCTCTGTTTATCCACACTGCGGTTGTCGGACTTACTGTGGCTTTCCAGCGTCCGCGACGGATTGGTGTGGTCAATAGAAGTCTGCGCAGTTGCTGTCCAAGACTCGTCGGTTTTATTTGCCTGAGCATCTTGCGCTCGAACGCAAACAGCCGATCCAACGCAAAGGGTCACAGAAAACATCAGCTTGACCACTAGTTTGGTGGCTGGCAGACGGACCCAATCCCTATACCGACGAGATGGCATTCGCTTGCTCCTCTCACTTACGTTTGCGCCGTCGAGCGCAAAGCAGCCGGAGTTTTATGTCTAGCGTTCTTTCATCTTAATCGTATTCTTCTCACGTCTGGGGCACAACGAATTTGCTACAGCGGCTGGCTGATTCTGATGCCGGCATCGTAGGTTTTCTGCTGAGGATTACATTTTTATCGACAGTGATTTCATCTAGAGATGGCGGTGTTCGACAAATGCGGAGGTGTCGTGTCACTGTTTCTGACGATCTCAGATCTTTGGTAACAAGCCTGCCAATTTCAAACGGAAATGTCTGGCTACGATGACTTGCCGAATACGAGAGCTTGATTCATACCGGAGAATCGAATTTCAAGAAGGGTTCGCGATCCATCAGAATTCTTTCTGTAGACAATCGCATCATCTCCGTACTTGACACCGCGCTGCTCCCACTTTCCGTCTGTTGTGCCGATCACGCTCCCGTCCTTCTCAAATTTCACAATTGCATCAGGGATATAGGACTCCCATGTGACAACGAGATCGCCATCAGGCAGGCGTGCGCCGTTGACCGTTAGCCCAGAGAAAAACGTGAGAGACCGGGAGCCCCGTTCGTAAGATCGGGGCCTAAAACCGCGTGAGACAAGATTCGCGTGTGCCGATTCAGCGTCGGCTTCACTGTCGTACGGGCCTACAAGCACCTGGTAAGAATTCATCCAAAGATGACCTCGATGAATCACGGTTGGATGAAATCCGAGCTGTGAGAGTTTGTCGGTTGTTTTATTAGCCCATATGGCGTCGCGAAACTTGCCGACTTCCAGGAACTTTGTCGACGACGATCCGGCATCTACTTCCTTGGAGCCCTCAGTGTGGACACCAGGATGGCTTGTCCCTCCTGGCTCCGGAACCGACGCAGCTTTGTCCGAGACTTTGCTCGCATTGGCCTCGAGGGAAGTTGTGGGTAAAGACGGCGGTGGAGGTTGAGAGGGAACCGAGGGAACGGGAACGAACGAGCTAGTGGCGATCATAGGAGCGCGGGTAATACTACTCGGCGGCGGGAGCTCGATCTTCATCTGCTGAGGCCTAACCGGTCTTGTGACTGACTGCGCTGGGGCTTTTTCCTGAGGCGGAGTCAAGTCCGCCGCAGGTGGAGATATCGTGCTCGACGCCGGCGACACCGCTGGTGCCTCATATCTTGCTCCAAGTCGTTCGCCCCATCGAATAAGGGACTTGCCGATTTCGCGGCGATAGCCATGAAGCAGGAATGCGCCCGCTACAAGAGCCGAAATAAGAATCCCGAAAACCAAACCACCGGAGAACCCGCTCAATAGCGCGCGTACGTTTAACTCTAGTGAGCGCGCCTTAAGCGGAGCAGAGCCATCCCGCACAACTTTTCGGTTTGGGTCGCTTCCACTGAAGGTCGCCAATTCAGCTGGTGACGAGTGCGGCTGGACCGGTTTGCCGCCCGCGGTGCGCGCAGCCGTTGGTTGGCTTATCCAATCACGAATTTGTGCTCGAGCTTCCGCCGGCAAGGTAGTGAATTGCAAGCCCCCCGTCTTTCGCGTTTCGTCCATCCATGCCAGTTTGCCATCCGCTTCGATTCGGCGATTGTGGTCCAAGAACCAGAAATGAATCGTCTCGCTCCGCCGAACTGGATCGACAGAGTGAAAGCAGAGTCCGCCGTTAGAAACGTTCAACACGATAGCGCCGTTATTCGACTCAAGGTTGATATAGGCGAGCCGATTCACGGTGGTCCGCGTGTCCCTGCGACGTTCTGGCTTCATCGATGGCGCTATCATTAATCATCCGCCCTATTCGGGTCTTCAATTCGGCATTTCATTAGAAACCGGGAAAAATGACCGTCAATGGTACGGAAGGGCTAAGGGACTTAGTACTCGCTCGATGACTCGGCACTGCTTCAAAGGAAACTATGGGTAGGTCTGTCGGAGATAAGTAACGGTCTGGCGCTCGAGGTCGGCATAGCTTGTCTGTATGGATGCGCGCATGGCGGCCTCGAAGGACGGATCCACATCAAAGCGATCAAAAAGGCGCTCGATACCCCAAGTGCCAGATGTAGCGATGATGGATTCGACTGCGGCCAGCGACCACGCATAAGCGAAACGCGCAGCGGGAGCTGGTAGTCTCGTCCACGAGCCTTCCAGGTTTTTTAACGGAATATACTGTCCTTGCTCGTAGGCGGCGATCAGGCCAGCGGCGTCACGGTCGCTTCTCCGGCCTTCCATCCATTGTGCCAAGCCTTCATTCAGCCACCCCGGGCACCGTCCGCGGGTTTTCTGCCAAACGAAACTATGCACAAGCTCGTGCTTGAGCTCGCTCGAGAGCTGATCAGAAACTGATGTCAGGCCCTGTACCGGCACGCGGATCCTGCCGTCATTCCCGGCCGCGGCCCAGGTTGGCGCTTGGGTGATATCGCGGAAAGCCTGTTGCGTATAAAGGACGACTCCGATCGGCTCTGCCGGCGTGAAACGCAACACGGATTGGATGCTGCGGAAATGCGCTTCGAGACTGCTCAGAATTTCAGCCGCAAGCTGAGGAGTGGCTTCACCTTGATAACGGAGATTGAAATGGCCGCTGTTCGCTTCGCGCGCTTCACTTTCAGCCGTCTTGTCGCGCTCGGCCTTTTCGATCATCGACGCTAATTGTTGCGAGGGCTGGATGCTCTGCGCGGTCTCCCACTCTTTGATGGCCTCGTCGATCTGGTTCAGGCCGTAGTATCCCCAACCGGAGAGCTGTGCTACCGCGGCTGACTTCGGCGCCAAGCGGTGCGCGCGCTCAAGATACTCAAGCGCGGCAGAGTATTTGCTTTGCACCAGGTCGATGTAAGCCAGGCTGAGCAGGTTCGCAAGTTGTAAATCCGCCCGGCCGGCCGAAAAGTTCAAAGAAAACTGGAACTGCTCGATCGCCTCATCGACGCTGTTTCGAGAGAGTTCGAATTTTCCTGCGGCAAAATGTGCCAGCGCCGCGCGCGACATCCCGGAAGCAGATCCGTTCTGGGCGCCTGCGTCGAACTCGGCCATTTTCGCCGCATCAATCGAGCCCTCTCGCACAGCGAGTTCCGCGATTTGATTGTAGCCGTTGATGGAGCCCGCGGCTGGCGGTGGAAGAGAGATGTGATGTCCAGCCTGCTTCGAATCGTCGGCGCTCATCGGTGCTCCGCCGGCGTGAGTCGGAGAATCTGTGTGGTGCTCGATTCGTTCCAAACCTTGACATTGCACGTAACCTAGCCTGCTCGTCTGCAAAGGTCGCCTTACGCCGCACCAGTGCTCGGTCGCCTTGATCTCGAAATCGATTACTACTTGCTCGCCTTTTTTCAGCGATAGCACGATTCGACCGGTCGTGTTCATGTCGGGATAAACCGCGAGAGAGTCCACCTTCACCACAGCGCTCGGGATGTTTGCCGAATTCTGCGCATAGCAAGTTCCCCTCAATGCGATGAGCGAACAAATCGCGAGTAAACCCAACTTCAATCTTAGGATCATCACCAATGGAATCGCCTCGCGTGGTGATTTTCTGAACATCCGTCCGCAAAGATCATAGCTTAGCCCTTCGTACAGGTACCCTGCACTCCGGCCAGCCTGTTCCAAATCCATCCTTCCTGCCAGTTCTCCATGGAACAACCGAAGACTAATCTTCTCTTGCCCACCCTTCCGGCTCTAGAGGGACATACATCGTGCATATAAGCCGACAGCCAGCACTCAATAATCAGCGCTCACGAAGCTGCAGCAAACGAATCGCGCTCCCCCAGTTTCATATTGGACTCTTCTTAGCGGCACTCATTTGCCTTACTTGTATTCCGGCCTCCGCGGGCAGACGGCATCAATCCCAACCCACCGGGGTCGATTTCGGGGATGTGACGGTCGAAACCAGTAGTACTCGGACCGTTGTGGTCACAAATTTAGGGCATTCGAATGCCACCATTTCAGCAGCTACCGTCACTGGCAGCGGCTTCAATTATATGGGGCCGACTCTCCCGTTGACATTGTCGCGTGGGCAGTCTGTGAACTTGACTATCAGTTTTGCTCCTTCCGCCGCAGGCGTATCGAGCGGCAACCTCTCGCTCTCAACAAGCGGGAACGTTTCGCCGAACAGTGTCCCGCTCACAGGCACAGGTGTTCAGTCTCAGCAAACCCTCTTGCTAACAGTCAGTCCCCAGAGCGTAAGTTTCGGAAATGTGCCGGTGGGCAGCAACGGCTCTCAGACAGTTTCGTTGCTTAATACCGGCAATGGCCCAGTGAACGTCTCTCAGGCCACAATGGCCGGAAACGGTTTTGGCATGAGTGGTCTCGCAGTGCCCATGACACTCGGCCCGGGCCAATCGACCGCTTTTACGGTCAGTTTTGCTCCTGCGGGAGCTGGAAGCGCAAGCGGCAACATCTCGGTCGTCAGCAATGCGGCCAACTCCGTGTCCACGGTTGCACTCAGCGGCATGGGAGTTCAGCCGCAGATCTCAGCAGCTCCGGGCAGCGTTAGCTTCGGCACGGTGACCGTCGGCCAGACCAGTTCGCAGACGGTGACCCTGACAAATGCGGGCGGCGCCCCTCTCAACATCACGCAACTTGCCGGGCCTGGCACAGGGTTCAGCCTCACCGGCCTCGCTTTGCCGCTCACGTTAGCGCCGGGGAAATCCACGGCTTTCGCAGTGAGCTTCACTCCGACGTCGGGAGCCAGCTCTTCGAGCAGCCTGATGCTGATGAGCAATGCGCCCACTTCGCCGACCACGATTCCACTCAGCGGCGCTGGCTCAGCGCAGGTTCTGCAACTCACGCCCAGCACCACTTCACTGAGTTTCGGCAATCAAACTCTCAACGCCAGCGCCACACAAAGTGTGACGCTCACGAATACGGGCAATTCCGCAGTGAGCATTTCGCAGGTCAATGTCGCGGGCAGCGGTTTCAGTCTCAACGGCTCAGCGCCTCTTGTGACATTGTCCGCAGGACAGGCAGCCAGTTTCAGCGTCACGTTCACACCGACCGTAGCTGGAAATGCAACGGGAAGCGCATCGGTAATAAGCACGGTCGCGAATTCGCCACTGTCGATCTCACTCGCCGGCGTGGGAGTCCAGCCACAGATATCGGTGGTTCCGGGCTCAGTTAGCTTCGGCACAGTGACAGTCGGTCAAACAAACTCGCAGACGATTACGCTCAGCAATCCAGGAACCGCCAATCTTACCGTCACTCAATCGGCTGGACCCGGCACTGGCTTTGGGCTCACCGGCCTCGCTTTGCCGCTCACTTTAGCGCCGGGAAAATCCACGGCTTTCACAGTGAGCTTCACTCCCACGTCAGGTACTAATTCTTCGAGCAGCCTCACGCTGGTCAGCAATGCCCCGAACTCACCGACCACGATTCCACTCAGCGGCACTGGGCTAGCGCCAGTTCTGCAACTTACGCCCAGCACCACTTCTTTGAGCTTCGGTAGTCAGGCTCTCAACGCCAGCGCCACGCAGAGTGTGATGCTCACAAACACAGGCAACGCCGCAGTCAGCATTTCCCAAGTCAGCGTCACCGGTACCGGTTTCACTCTCAGCGGCTCAGCGCCTCTTGTGACATTGTCCGCGGGGCAGGCCGCCAGTTTCAGCGTCACGTTCACGCCGACAGCGGCCGGAAGTGACGCGGGCAGCGCATCGGTGGTCAGCACCGCAGCGAATTCGCCGCTCTCGATCTCACTCTCTGGATCAGGTGCTCAGCCTCACTTTGTGAGCCTCGCGTGGTCCGAGACCAGCTCGGGCGTTGTAGGCTATAACGTGTACAGCAGCACGCAGCCGAGCGGTCCTTACTCCAGACTGAACCCCGCTCCTGTGGTCACAATGGCTTACACCGACAATACTGTTCAATCCGGCCAGACCTACTACTATTGTGTTACGGCTTTGGATTCCAGTGGTGACGAGAGCGCTTTCTCGTCCGATGTGGCTGTCACGATTCCGTGACATCCTCGCCTCGACCCATCACCTTGATCGTCGGTAGCTCTCTCGCCGGAAGGTATCAGTCTTCCGGCGAGCCACCGCGGCCTCAAAACTGAAATCGTGGTGAAGACTTCGTCGCTCGCCTCAAAATACTTCTTCCTCGCCTTCGTAGTCTTATCACCGCCCAGACAACAAGAAAAAGCGGATAATGCGTGGGCGGCTTTGATGTCCGGTCAGATTTCGTCGGCCCCCGGGAGGATTCATGAGCGAGAATGTCCTGAACGGATTCTTGAAGGCACTGAGTTCCGGGACGATTCGCGTCGTGGACCTCAGCCAGCCCCTCGATGCCGCGACCGCTACAATTCACCTACCGCCTGAGTTCGGCAAGACCTGGCCTTTCCGCCTCGAAGAAATTTCTAAATACGACAGCCGCGGCCCCGCCTGGTACTGGAATAATTTCTCCTGCGGCGAACACACCGGCACCCATTTCGACGCCCCGATCCACTGGGTCACAGGCAAGGATTATCCGAATAACGCTACAGACAATATTCCCGTGGCTAAATTCTTCGCGCCGGCCAATGTGATCGACGTTTCGCGCGAAGTTGCCAACGATCCCGATTTCCTGCTCACGCCTCAGCACGTGGAAGTCTGGGAGACTACATACGGCCGCATCGAAGCAGGCTCGTGGGTTCTGATGCGCACTGACTGGTCGAAGCGCAAAGACGCCGCATCATTTCTCAACATCAAGGAAGACGGCTCACACGTCCCCGGCCCGCATCCCGATCTGGTTCCGTTTCTCGCAAAAGAGCGCGACGTAATTGGCTGGGGTTCGGAAGGAGTCGGCACCGATGCAGGCCAGGCCTTCAAATTCAATCCGCCGTTTCCGTGCCACACCATAATGCACGGCAGCAACAAATTCGGCCTCGCAAGCCTGATGAATCTGGATCAGCTACCGCCAAAAGGCGCGATCCTAATCACGCCCCCGCTCAAAATCGTCCGAGGCTCAGGCAGCCCCTGCCGAGTCCTGGCCTTGGTCGCCGCTTAGAGATTTACGTCAGCGCACGGCTTCAGCGAGCAAGGCCGCTAGAGTTGCGGGTTGGCGGAACGCCCTTGGCCTCAACCCGTAGCTCAGGTCCCATCCTGGCCAGTCCTCTGGCCGGAGTTGACCTGAGGCCTTCCGGCATCCGTGCAGCCTATTGCTTCCGGCTCAAATGAGAGAGACAATCACTTTTTACTGACCCCCACTTTTTCAGGAGGCGAGGCACATCATGGCCACGGCACCGGTTTCCCAGGCTCTCAATCGCGGAGGATCGTTTCTCATCACGTCCACGACTCCCGAGGACGTCTTTACTCCCGCCGATATTACTGACGATCAGCGCCTGATCGGCCAGACCGCCGAGGAATTCGTTCAGAAAGAGGTTCTGCCCAACGTGCCGGAGCTCGAAGCGCATAAAGAAGGATTGATGGCGCAACTGCTGAAGAAAGCCGGAGAAATCGGGTTGCTCGGCGGCGCGATTCCTGAAGAATACGGCGGCGCGGGTCTCGACAAGATCTCCTCTACCGTCCTCGCTGAAAAATTGTCTGGCTACGCGTCCTTTGCCGTCTCTCACGGCGGGCACTCCAGTATCGGAACAATTCCAATCGTCTATTTCGGCACCGAAGAGCAGAAGAAAAAATATCTCCCGAAGATCGCCACGGGCGAACTTCTTTCCAGCTACTGTCTCTCCGAACCGCAGGCGGGCTCAGATTCGCTCGCAGCTCGCACGCGCGCGGTGCTTTCGCCCGATGGCAAGAACTGGATTTTGAATGGTCAAAAAATGTGGATTACGAACGGCGGATTCGCGGACGTGTACATTGTGTTCGCCAAGGTGGACGGTGAGAAATTCTCCTGCTTCATCGTCGAGCGCGGCACGCCCGGCTTTTCAGCCGGACCTGAAGAAAAGAAAATGGGAATCCGCGGCAGTTCCACCACGCCGATCTTTTTCGAGAATTCGCCCGTTCCAAAGGAAAATCTCCTTCACGAAGTCGGACGCGGCCACATCGTCGCATTCAATACGCTCAACGTCGGGCGCTTCTCACTCGGCGCCTCCTGTCTGGGCGGTGCAAAAGAAGTGCTGAAAGCCTCGTCAAAATATTCCAAGGAACGCACCGCATTCGGCAAGTCGCTCAAGGATTTCGGTCTGATCAAGACGAAGCTCGGCGAAATGGCCATCCGCATCTACGCCGTCGAGTCCATGATTTACCGCTCGGCGGGCATGATCGAAGCGGCCGTATCTTCGCCCGCGCCCGGCTCGAACAAGACGCAACAAGCTATGCAGGTACTCGAAGAGTACGCAATTGAAAGTTCCATCAGCAAAGTGATGGGAAGCGAAACGGTGGATTACTGCGTGGACGAAGGAGTCCAGATCTTCGGCGGATACGGTTTCCATGAAGATTATCCCGTAGCGCGCGCCTATCGTGATAGCCGCGTGAACCGCATTTTCGAAGGCACCAACGAAATCAACCGCATGCTCATTATCCAGATGCTGATCAAGCGTTCCATGGCAGGCATTCTGCCGCTCATCCCCGCCGCAATGAAACTGGGGGAAGAAGTCCTGGCGGGCCCTTCCTTTGAAGAAGCGCCGACAGGGGCATTTGCCGAAGAAGAGCGCTCGCTGGCACAGGCCAAGAAGATTTTCCTGCTTGCAGCGGGCACGGCAATGCAAAAATTCCGCGAAGGGCTGGCCGAGCAACAGGAGGTCGTGGCCTCACTCGCCAATATTGCGATGGACATCTACGCTATGGAGTCGTCGTTGCGTCGCGCTCAGAAAGCGCTCACCAAGCGCGGCGAATCTGCAAGCGTGATGGGTGACGCCGCACGCGCGTTTGTGTATGACGCGATGGACCGAATCGAGAAAGATGCGCGTACCGCTCTGGCTGCTTCGGCCGACGGCGATACGCTCACCACGCAACTCGCGGTTCTGCGTCGCTTCGCCAAACACGCGCCGATTGACACGATCGCGATCCGCCGCCGCGTTGCCGACGCTGTTCTCGCGCAGGATCGCTATCCATTCGACGGCCGATAAGAGTTGGCGTAGCTCGGTTTTCCGATGCGAACGTTTCGCGCATCAGCTCAATCGAAATATCCGCTGCGGTTTTCAAAGGCGCAGGCGAAAGAAAAATAAAACGTCTGCGCCCGACTAAAAGTGTCAGCTAGAATTTCGCTGTTCCTCTTTGGCACTCTCGGTACCTGAGTACTCCTTTCCGCGGAAAGCGTTTTCTCATGTGCGCAGTTCAGCCGCATACAGGTTTTCCCCATTCTCCTTATCTTTCAGTCACTTACGCGAAGCTTCATTTGGACTTTCCGTTGCATCTAATCTTGTGTGAGACGGTGAGGACTGATGAAAACGTTCCTGGAGCAATCGAAATCGTTGGCGCTGCTAATCGTTGAAAAAGCGAAAGTCCGCAGAGGACTGCTGCTGGGCACTGGGATCTTCTTTGTATTTCAACTGTATTTCGTCCGCGAACTGCTCGCGGCTGAGCTTCTTTTTGGTCTCGGTTTCGCGGTTTTGCTCGTCCTCGTGGCCGTAGCGTATCTGGTCGGCTCACTGGGAGAACGTGGCTTGGACTTCGCGGAAGTTGGAGTTCGAGTGATCGGGGATTCCGCCCGCCGAGGCTTCAGCGCACTCGAGGAAATCAGCAGAAAGCAATTCCGTCACCCTGGCTCGCAGTCAGCACAATAATCGCGCCCCTGATCTCCCCATTCTAATCCACGGTTCCGCGATTAAAAGTCTCTCTAACTCACTCAAAACAAAGACTTGGACCTCTATCTAATCGGCGGTTAAAAGCCGATTTTGACCGCCGAGCTTCGATGCCGAATCCGGCACCAAAACCACTCGCTCGCTGTAGCGGGAAGAACCAGCTTCGGGTAAACTATCAACCTGCGGAGAGTGAATTGACGCTTACAAATATTCAAGGCGCCAACGGGGCGAAAACGCTGGTAAGGGTTCGGCCCAGAGGCTTTTGCGCCGGAGTGGTGCGAGCCGTTGACATCGTCGAGCTAGCTCTTGAGGCCTACGGCCGCCCGGTCTATGTGCATCACGAGATCGTTCATAATCGCTACGTCGTTGATCAGCTGAGGCGGCGGGGTGCGATTTTCGTCGAATCCATCGAGGAAGTTCCCGAGGGCGCGGTTCTGGTGTTCAGCGCGCATGGCGTCCCGCCGCGCGTTCGCCTCGAAGCGCAAGAACGAAGGCTGCGCGTGATTGACGCAACATGCCCGCTGGTAACCAAGGTCCATTTGGAGGCGCTGAAGTTTGCGCGTGAAGGCCGCACGTTGATTCTGATTGGCCATCGCGACCATCAGGAAATCGTGGGCACCTCTGGCGAAGCTCCCGATCAAACTGTCGTTGTCGGAAGCGTGGCCGAAGTGGACGAACTCGTGGTTCCCGATCCCGAGCGCCTTGCTTTCCTCACGCAAACAACGCTCTCGCTCTACGACACGCAAGAGATCGTCGCGCGGCTGCGCCAGCGATTTCCGACGATTGTTGGCCCGGCGTCCGACGATATTTGCTACGCGACGCAGAACCGCCAAGAGGCAGTGGAAGCGTTGACGCGCGAGGTGGAACTGATTCTGGTGGTCGGGTCAGCGAACAGCTCGAACTCAAATCGTCTCGTGGAAGTGGCCAAGCGAGCTGGCGTTGCCGCCCGTTTGATCGAAGATGCGAACGACATCGAAGAATCCTGGGTCACCGGCGTAAAATCACTTGGCTTGACGGCCGGAGCGTCTGCACCTGAGATTCTTGTCGAGCAAGTGAGCCAGCGTCTTGCGAAATTCGGGTTCACCAACGAGCGCGACCTAGATTTGATTCGTGAAGATGTGCGTTTCACTCTGCCGCCGGAGCTTGCGGCACGCCAGAGCGCACACTAAGCGTCAAAAGGGTGTGACAATCCTAGGAGCCGATGAGTGGCGGTAAAGATAGTCCGCCAGCCCAATAAGATTGCTTTGCTGGGAGCGCCCACCAGCGCAGCCGCGATGTCAGCGGGACACGAAGGCGCTCCTGCGGCATTACGCTCTGCTGGATTAATCGATCGGCTCCGCACAGCCGGCTACGAAGTTTCCGATCTGGGCGACGATCCTCCTCAGCTCTACAAGCCCGACGACGAAAGTCCTCGTGCACGCAATCTGCCGCGAGTAATTGCCGCGCTAGAAGCTCTCAAGCCACGAGTTGAGCAAGCCGTGAAATCTACTGCCCTTCCTATCATTCTCAGCGGCGATTGTTCCGTGGCACTCGCGACTGTGGCCGGCGCGCGACGTTATTTTCGCAATGTCAGCATGATCTACTTGGACCGTGATGCGGATTTGAACACGCCGGCAACAACTCCGTCAGGCTGCGTGGATGGCATGGTGGTTTCTCACTTGACCGGAACCGGGGCTGCGGAGATGGTACGTTTCTGGGGTGAACCGCCACTGGTGCGCGAACCGGACCTGGCTCTCTTTGGCGTTGCTCGGCTGGATCCGGCGGAAGAGCAGTTGCTAGGGAAATCGCCGCTTCGTTGTTTTCATGCGGCTGACGTTCAACGCATGGGAGCCGCGGCCGCGGCTCAGGCTGCCGTGGAGCGCATCCATGCCAACGGATACGAATTTATTTTGCACTTCGACGTGGATGTGATTGCCGACTTTCAAGCGACGAACTATCCCGGGGCTGGCGGTCTTGCGCTCGACGAAGTGCGCCAGGCTCTCGAAGTTTTCGTTACGCAGAAGCATCTGGCAGCGATCGAAGTGACTGCTTATAATCCTACGAAAGATACTGATGCCAATGCTGCGAAAGTGATCGTCGAGCTTCTTGGCGGTGCGCTCGAGAAACGCCTCGAAGCCCTTAAAGCGGCTGCGGAGGTCGCGCCAGCAAAAGTTGCGGCTTCCGCGGCGTCCGCATCGCAATCAGCGGCCGCCTCAATAGATAAAGAAACATCTGCCGCCCCTGAGCCGGCAGACACTCACACCGCTACAGTGACACCACCGGTAGCCGGAGAAGCATGGTCTTCAGATTCGCTTCAAACGGAGACCGAATCAGATTCAACTACCGAGGAAGCCGATGCCCGTGAATCTTCCGGAGAATCTTCCGAGGAACAAGAAGAATCTCCATCATAGCGGGCTCCCTCTGAGCCGCGCTCTCGATTCCCGCCCTATGACCCACATATGACCCACAAGCTCTCCGTAATTATCTTCGACGTGGATGGCGTCCTTGTGGATACGCGCGGCTCCTTTCAGCGCACCACACTTGAGACGGTCCGCCTGCTTACATCGAAGCGCGTAACTCGTTCGGAGCTTCATCGCTGGAAGAATCGCCCCGGATTTAATGACGATTGGAAACTCTCACACGCCTGGGTCAACCAGCTCGGCAAGGACCTGAGTTACGAAGGGGTGAAACGACGATTCGTCGAAATCTACTGGGGCAAGAACGGAAGCGATGGAAATGTACGCCGCGAGAAATGGGTACTTCCGCGCGCGAGTTTGAAGCGAATCGCGAAATTGGCGCCACTGGCGCTATTCACCGGTCGTGTACACAAAGAGCTCGACTACACGCTTGACCGATGGAAAGTGCGCGATTACTTCCAGCAAGTCGTAACTGTCGAAGAGGTATCAAAGCCCAAACCCGACCCTGAAGGCCTGGTAAAAATCCTCGATGGGCGGAACCCTTCAACCGCGCTCTATGTGGGCGACAATGTCGACGATGCTCTGGCGGCGAAAGCGGCGAAAGTTCCATTCGTCGGTATTCTGCCGCGAAGGAGCTGGGAGCGGCGGCATCGTGGTGCCCGTCTCAAAGCGCTTGGCGCAATGACTATCCTGGGCGAGATCAATGAGTTGGAAGGTTGGTTAAGAAAATACGTATCTCGCGCCGCTCGTTCGTAAACCTCCGTTCCAATCCAAGATAGGACTAATTGGTAGTACTGAAAAGGACACCAGTACCATTGTCCGCATCATCCCTAAGCCCCATATTTGCAGGCAGAGGCGGGGCCACAGCCCCACACTGTCGCTATGAACGCCAACACGCGCGCCACGGCTGCTCGAGCCTTCGTACGCAGCCTCAATATCTTGCTCAAGTTCGCTCGAATGTATGACTTCGGGCACCCGAGGACGAAGAAGCAATATGAGACGGCTTGGAGCGAACTCCAAAGCGCCCTCGGTTCGGATAACGAAGCAGGCGTATTGCTGTCAGTGTCTGGCGACCAACTGCTACTCGACGGCATGTCACTCGAATCCGCTGCGGCGGAAAAGAGCTTTGCGCGGATGCTTTCTGGAGCAGGTATCGCGAGCATTCACTTTTCACCAAAGGTGACGCAGGCCAGCCTCGCAAAATTCGTCCGGGGATTCCCCACGGGAACCGGAGCAAAGCCTGCTCAACTCGTCGAACAGCTAAAAGCCGCGCTGGAAGGCGATCCGCACATTCACGTGAATGAAATTTGTTTCGTGCCGGCGGATTCTGCGATCGCCAAATCGTCAGTGGCGGCCCACATCACCGCGCGCACGCTGGGAATGGATTCTGCTGCAGCCAACGAGCTATTCAATGACCCTGAAAAGCTGTTGCAGTTGATTGTTGCGGCGGAAGGCACTAAGGGATCGGGCGGTCGTGGCGCTGGCTCCGGCGGGCCCGGCGGAGGGGATGGTTCAGGGGCTGGTTCAGGATCGGGCGGCTGGGGCGACGGCAGCGGTACAGGTAACGCAGGTGATGGCGATGGACAAGGATATGGTTCGGGATCAGGCGGTTTGGGAGGCGGACTAGGTGTTGGTGGCGGCAGCGATACAGGGACATGGAATATTATCGGCGCCGGTGACGGTGGAGGTGCTCCACTCGACCCCAACGCCGGAGGATTTTGGCTGAACAAGGACGGATCCAGCGGAACCGGTTCAGGTCCGGGAGCTGGAACGGGAGCCGGAATTCCAGGAGCAGTCGCAGTGACCGGCTCGGCGGTGGGAACACGAGGCACTGGAAGCGGCGGCAATGCTGGCGGTTCGGGCACATGGAACATCGTTGGCGGCAGTGCAGAATCAACTCCAATTGATCCCAATGCTGGGGGATTCTGGCTGAGCAAAGAGGATTCTTCGGGCCGCGCCAGAACTGGAGGTTCTGCGCGAGGTGTAGCCGGTGCAACAACGGTTCACGGCGGAGGCACGGGACACGGCGAGGGCAGCGGAGATTTCGGTGGTGGATCTGGTTCGAGCTCTGGAGTTGGAAATAGCGGCGGATCGAATTCACGCATCTGGAGAGTTCCTCCCGGAGCGAGCACGAACCCTGACGCAGGAGGTCCTGGCCGTTGGGCGAATGCTACTTCCGGAATTCGAGTTGGACGTTCTTCGCGCGCTGCTGGGCCCGGTTCGATGTCCGTCGAAACCGGGTTGATGACTCTTCAAGAGGACGAGCTGCAAGGCATCCTGCAGGTTCTCGCACAAATCGCCCGCACGGGCGACGGCGCTAAAGACAAACTCGATCCAAACGCTTTTCAATCGCGGCTTTCGACGCTGCCGCGGCGTGCGCGCTTCACGATCAGCCAGGCTCTTTCGGCGTTGGCGGCGCAAGCTCCGACGGAATCGTCAGACCGTCCGACGCTTTTGAAACTTGCCGAGCACATCGCGATTCGGTTCGCACTCGAGAGCTACGAGCGCGGAGATATTGAAGTGAACTCCGTGCGTCAGTTGCTCGACGAGATGAACACGGAGCTTGACGGCCTGCGCAAGATCATGGGCGTGTATGAAGAAAAAATGGCGCGCGCTGGAATCGAAGTGCAGTCGCATGTGGAACTGCTGGCTCAGCAATTTTGGTCTGAGGTGGCGGAAGACAAGAAGAAGGCAGTGCTCGAGTCCGCCGACGCCTGGTGCGTTCCTGCCGCGAAAGTGCGTGAATATGTAGAAGCCCTGCAAACGCGCGGAGAATCGGAAGCCGCGATTGGAATCCTGCGAAACTATGCGAGTTGCATTACGAACAAGGCGAATCAGCCGCGCCGTCAAGCGGCGATGGGACTCGCGGAACTTGCATCGCTCTATGCGAACACGGACGAACGGTTGCTCATAGACGTCATCCGTCAGATCGGGGTCCAGCTCCCCGAAGAGCACGATTCAGAGATGCAGAGTCTCGTCGGCGCCGCTTTCGTGCGCATGTCTCAGGAAGCCACAAAGAAGCGTTCTTACGCTGCGATTCAACGTTCCGTGGAGTTGATCGACTACGTCGAGACGGAACATCCCGGGATGGGCAAGAACCTTCGGCCAAAGATCGCGATTGAAAACCGGCTGCCGGAATTCATCGACGAGGCGCTCAAAGAAGGAAACGTCCAAAGCGGTCTTGCCGACCTGCTTCGCCGAATGCCTGGGCCATCGTCGCACCAGTTAGCGATTCGGTTCAGCCGCGCGGGATTTAGAGAAGACTGCGAACTTCTGGTCTCGATGATGGGCCTGCTCGGACCCGAGGGGTTGGAGCATTTGAGGGAGCAACTGCTCCGCGGAACTCCGAACGAGGCGATTGATACGGTCGGAATGCTCGCAAGGATCGATCGGGAGATGCTTGAAAAAATGCTGCCCGACCGAATGAAGGAATGGAAACGAACAGCCCACGATCGTGTGGTCCGACAAATTGCCGCCAGCGGAGCGTCCGAACGTGGGCGTTTGTTACTCGATATCTTCGACTTACTTGATGGGACGATTCGCCCGCTCGCAATCGATGAGATCGGCATGGCCGGGGAGCAGAGCGCCGATATGAAGCTTCTGCGCTTGGCCGAAGGTGACCTGCCGAGCGGCGGGACTGACTACTTGCGGCTTAAGGCGATTGAAGCGCTCGGCCGCCTTCGTACGACCGGCGCGGAGGTTCTGCTGCGCAAAATTTCGGAAGCGCGCAAGGCTTTCCGCTGGGCGAATCCCAGTGAGCTTCGTGTGGTGGCGGCGCAGGCAATGGAAAAGATCGACCCTGAATGGGTGCGCAGCTTTATTCCCAAAAGTGGCTTGAGCGTCGCTGAATTCTCAATCGAACCGCTTGACGCTGATCCCGAGTCGTCGGCGATCCGCCAGCGGCGTTATCCGCGCCTGCGGCTGGAGCATCCGGTAAGCGCAACCACGACCAGCCTGAAGGACAATTGCCAGCTGGAAATTCCGGAGATGACGCTGGGAGGCGGAATTGCGGTTTGCGAGCAGAGCCTCTATCCGGGAAGCATCGTTAGCCTGAAGATGAACGCCTCAGCGAAGTCAGTGAAGGCGCAGATGATCGTGCGGGACGCGAATACGCAGGCTCGAGCGTTCGAAGTGGTGGATATGGATCTCGAAGATCGCGCGAAATTGCGGAAGCTTCTGGTGCAACTCGGCAATGCGCAGAAACAATCGACGCCGAAAGAGCGCAGCCGGCGATCGCAGCGCACGATCCTTTCAACTCCGGTCTAGACCCTTTCGCGCAAGGCGTGATCGGCCAGTTCGCGCCATCGTAAGTCTTCTTTGGTCAGATCCTTCTGGGGAGTTTTTCGCGAGCGCATGGCGCCCATCCGTACCTCTATCGCGAATAATGTGCAGCCGATCAAGACGCTCGAGATGAGCGCCTCCCGGTTTTCCAACCGCAGGATGAACCATCCTGCGATCACAAGGCTGCCCGTTATCGCGTAGCAAACGAGAGCCACCTGGCGTGCCGTGCAGCCACGAGCTAGTAAAAGGTCGTAAAAGTGGCGGCGGTCTCCGTATAGAGGCGACGCTCGCTGACGCATGCGGCGGAGTATTGCTACGCCAGCGTCAATCAGCGGAAGTGCAGCTACGAGCACGGAAAACAATATTGAAATAAGCGCTGATTTTGCGGGACCGGTCTCCCGGCAGAATGCCAATCCCAGAAGAGCGCTTGCGAAACCGAGCATCGAGCTACCCGAATCGTGCGAAATTACCTCTTCAGAGTCTTCGAAAAGCTGGGAATTTCCAGCCGTGTCGAACTGGTGTTGTACTGCCTCCAGCAGCGCCAACCTTTTCCCGCGGCCCTGCCCAACTAGTGCGATTATTTCCAAGCGGTCTCAAGCTCGCTTAAGGAACTTGTCAACTTCCCGTCGAGTGGGCATCGAACGCTGTGCTCCCTTCCTCGTAACGGAGATCGCAGCTACGGCTGCCGCGAATCGCGCCGCCTCCAGCGGGCCTTTGCCCGACAGCAAGCTCACCGCAAATCCAGCATTGAATGCATCGCCCGCCGCCGTCGAATCCACTGCCT
>DATNKB010000216.1:0-5013 GCA_035603595.1 Candidatus Dormiibacterota bacterium | reverse complement strand
GAGCAAGCTGAGCCGCAACGCGACCGGATCTTTTCCCGCGAGATGAGCAAGTTCGTCGATCATCGTCTCCATCACATACGCCGTATGCGTGTTTCCAACTGACCGGAACCACAACACCGTCACAGGCGTTTCCGCGTAACGAATGTCAACTGCCATATTCCCGATCGCATATGGCGTGTCCGCGACTCCCTCGACCATGCTGTTATCTACGCCGCCCTTCATAGCCATCGCTTCGAGGCCAGTGCCCTTGAAGATTGACTTGCTCACGACAGTATGTTGCCAGCCGGAAATCTCGCCACTCCCGTTAATCCCTGCTTTAACGCGATGCATCACCATCGGCCGGTAATAGCCGCCCCGTATGTCATCCTCGCGCGTCCACACCACGTGAACCGGAGCGCGCCCCTTGATCGCTTTCACCACTTGCGCCATCTCCGCTGTCCAGTCCGCCGAGGTGCTCGCCCTTCGCCCAAAGCTGCCTCCGCCCAGAAGCGTGTTGATCTTGATCTGCTCGGGTTTCATCCCCAGAAACTGCGCAGCGACCATTTGATCGAGCGTTTGCAACTGAGAGCCCGACCATATTTCCGCGCCGTCGCTATGAAGCTCGATCACGCCATTCATCGGTTCCATGGGCGCGTGCGCGAGAAAAGGAAATGTGTACTCGGCTTCGACCGTCTTTGCCGCGCGCGTCAGTCCCGCAGCGGCGTCTCCGCGACTTTCCGCGGAAACGCCAGGCTGCTTCATCAGTTGGCGATATTGTTCAAGCATCTCGGCCGTGGAGCGCTTCTCCGCCCCGGAATCGTCCCAGGTAACTTTGAGCGCGTCTCGCCCTCGCATCGCAGACCATGTATCCTTCGCGAGAACAGCAACGCCGGCCGGGACTTGCACCACTTCGACGACTCCATCGACCTTCTTCGCATCTGCTGCGTCGAACGAGGCCACTTTCCCACCGAAGCGATCAGGACGTTTGATAACCGCGGTCAGCATTCCCGGACGAGTGATATCCAGCGCGAAAACGGCTTTGCCCGTGGTTTTTCCCGGCGTGTCGAGCCGCGGGAGTTTCGTTCCAATGAGGTTCCAATCCTTCGCGGCTTTAAGCGTCACGTCCTTCGGCACCGGCATGTGCATCGCGTCGGCCGCCAATTCTCCTAGGTTTGCTTTGTGTCCCGAGTGCGAATGGATCACCACGCTTTTCTCGACGATGATTTCACCGCCCGGCACATTCCATTTCTGAGCCGCCGCTGCGATGAACATCATCCGCGCGGCCGCTCCCACCTTGCGCATCTGCTCCCAAGCTTCGGCCATCGAGCTCGAGCCGCCTGTGCCCATCAGAGGACCAAATAGAAGATTGTTGTAAATCCTCGCGTCAGCTGGCGCAAATTCGAATCGCACCGTGGACCAATCCGCGCTCAACTCTTCCGCCACCATTGTAGAGAGGCCGGTGGTCACGCCTTGCCCCATCTCAAAATGCTTGCTGAGCACCGTGACGCTATTATCCGCACCGATTTTCAGGAAGAGATTCGGATCGTAAGGTCCTTGCGGAGCTCCGCCCTGCGCGTTCGCAATTTCAGGAAATGCGACATATGTGCCCAGAATGAAGGCGCCCGCAGCAACGGCGGCCGACTTCAGAAAATCGCGGCGCGAAGCGTCAACAGCCGCAGGGGCTGCAGGATTCGCAAGATTCGATGTGCTCATGGCTGTAGCCTCCTAAGCGAGTGATTTCGCGGCCTCGTGGATCGCGTGGCGGATTCGAACGTACGTCCCACAGCGGCAGATATTGCCTTCCATGCTGAGGTCGATGTCTTCGTCGGTCGGCGCTTTGTTTCCATTGAGCAAGACGATTGCGGACATGATCTGCCCCGACTGGCAATAGCCGCACTGGACCACGTCGAGCCGCTGCCACGCCTGCGTCACCGCCTCGGCCACTCTTCCAGATACTGCTTCAATCGTCGTGATCGTCTTCCCCGCCGCTTCGCCTACCATGATTGAGCACGAGCGCGCGGCTTGCCCATCGATATGCACCGTACATGCGCCGCACATCGCCTTGCCGCAGCCAAATTTCGTGCCGGTCAAATGAAGCCTGTCGCGCAATGCCCACAGCAGCGGCATTTCTGGACTCACGTCTAATTCATGCGATTCGCCATTCACCTTCAGAGTAATCATCGAATTCTCCTTCCCGCTTGGGCGCACAGCTCGACGCGCCCTGATGCATCTAGAAAGTCGCGGTTAATTCGGGCAGGCCATTCCGCCAGCGACCCAAACCTTCATGTCTTCGACAACCTTCTCGTGCGAAACCGGCACCGGCTCGCGACCCTTGCCCGGATCCCAGCCATACAGCACGAGCGGTTCGTCTTCCATGTGCTTGATCAGCGCTGCGCCGTCCCGATTGCCATTTTTCTTCGGATCCTTCACTGCGCGGCATAAATCTGCGCTCGATAGTCCCTGCCACAGCATCGATACCGGAGCGAGTTGCCAATGCAATCCGCCCGGCGTTCCCGACGTCGGATTGTTCCCCATATTGTTGTGGCAGTTCTGGCAGCGCATCGCGCCGACGCCTTGATTATCCGACCCGCGCACGACGTGAGGAATATGAACCCGGCGCGAATCGCCCTGTAGCGGAGAATCGAGCTGATGGCAGTTGAGGCAGCGCGGATTTTGGAGCACCGTCGCAATCTCGCCCCATGCCGCGAGACTCGCGGACTGGTCAGCCGCAGGCGGCGGTTCAGTTGTCGCAGCGCCTCCCGATAAACGCGCGATGCCGATCACGGCAAGAATGAAAGCGACTGCGAAGGTTATGTTTCGAAGGGAGAGTTCAGGGATTCGCATCGGCGCCTCCGCTCATATAATACAACTTCACCCTCATTGCGACGATCGAGTTCTCACTTGGGGTTTGGATGCCTGGAATGAATCAAAGATTCTACAGATGCCGCAGAATCAGTAAGGCGAAGAGATGAAATAGGCGTGCTATTTGCTCTTTTCTCCAACATTCGAAGAGGTCAGAGCTCCCTTCTGCTTTGCCCAGTCGACAAATCCCGGCGGCGCATTCTTCACGCCTTCGATCGTCAAATTCCTGGCACCCGCAATTTCCCGCCACTGAACGCCGGCCAGGTTCGCGCCGCTCAAGTCCGCATCGTCCAGATTGGCGCCGGCCAAGTTAGCATCAGTCAAGTCCGCTTCTCCGAGGTCGCTGCCGCTCAGATCAGCGCGCCGAAAATTCGCTTTTGTCAGATTGCTTGCGCGGAAGTTGGCAGACTTTAAATCCGCATCGGTGAAATCGGCAAGGTGGAAATCGCTGTCGCGCAAATCAGCAGAATTAAAATTTGCGCGCAACAAACGGGCATTGGCCAATTTCGCTCCTTGCAAAAACGCGCCTGAAACATCGACGCCCACCAGGGGGATCCGATCAACGTTGAGTTCCTGCAAGGCTTCGAGCCTGCCTCCGCTTCCGCCTTTTCCTTGCGCTGTGTTGATCACCTGCCAGGCCTGGTAGTGCTTTTGCTTGAGACGGTCACCCGACTCGGAGAAATAAAAAAGAACAGCGAAGAGAATGCTCAGGCTGCTCATGTATTCCAAGACCTCGAGAAATTTCCAGTGGCTCAGGAAATAGGCGAGCCATTCCCAGCCCCGCTCCAACTTAACGAAAGGCAACATCCAGGGTTGCGTGATGCGTCTGCGTCGAGAGGCCCAGGGTTCGGGGCGGGGACTGGGCGAGAAGACTCTCATACGGGCTTCACTGCTTCCAGAAGACCGAAGAGCCCTTCCACCAATGTGGGATGAATAAAGACGGCGCCCTTCAATACGGTGTATGGCGCATCGGCTAGAATCATCGCGCCGAGAAGCTGCACGGTTTCGCCGCCTTCCACTCCGAGTATCGAAGCGCCGAGGATGCGATCCGTTTCGGCATCAATGATAATTTTCATGAAGCCGGTTGTTTCGTCGCGCTCGATGGCGCGGGACACGCTCGACATCGGATACGTTCCGATTTTCAGCTTGCGGCTGCTGGCGCGCGCTTCCTTCTCCGTCATCCCCACGCGTCCGAGTTGTGGATCGGTGAAAAGAGAATACGGAACACAGCGATTCACGGTCGTCAGATTCTTGCCCTCGATAAGATTGCCAAAGACGATCTGGTAATCGTTGTAGGAAATATGCGTGAACGCCGGGCCGCCCTTCACGTCGCCGAGCGCCCAGATTCCCGGTGCGCTGGTCTCCAGCTTTTCGTTGACTTTGATGTAGCCGCGCGAATCGAGCGCAATTCCGGCTTTGTCAACGCCGAGATCATCGGTATTCGGGACACGGCCAGTGGCTGCGAGAAGGTGAGAGCCATGAAATGTTTGCGAACCGGCGGCTGTTTCAACGGTGAGGACAATTTCGCCGTTGTGCTTTTCTACTTTCTTTGAATTTGCATTCAGTTGGAACTCGATGCCTTCAGCTTCGAGCGCTTTCTGAAGGGCGACGGCGACGTCAGCGTCTTCTTGTCCAAGGATTTGACCGCTGCGATGAATGACCGTGATGCGGCTGCCGAAGCGGCGGAACATCTGCCCGAATTCAAGCCCGATGTAGCCGCCACCGAGGACGATCAAGTGTTCGGGAATTTCCCGCAGTTCCATCAGCGACTCATTCGTGAGGTAGCCGACCGAGTCGCTCCCGGGGATGCGCGGCGGAGCGGGCCGCGTTCCCGCGTCGATAAAAATCTTGTCGCTCTCGAGAATCTCGTCTCCCACCTGCACCTGATTCGGTGAGAGAAAGCGCGCGACGCCCCGGTAGAGGCGCAGCTTCGGATGCTTATCGACGCGGCGCTGCTGGCCATCGCGAAAATACCGCACCACTGCATTCTTGCGAGCCACAATCGCGGGAAGATCCACGCTCACGCCGCTTGTATTGACGCCCCATTTCTTGCCATTGCGAGCGTAGTGCGCCACCTGGGCTGACGCGATCATCGTCTTCGTCGGCGTGCAGCCAGTGTTGATGCAGGTGCCGCCGAGATACGATTTTTCTATGAGCGCGACGGTCCAGCCG
>DATNKB010000215.1:0-12467 GCA_035603595.1 Candidatus Dormiibacterota bacterium | reverse complement strand
TCTGTGGATCCTTGAGTTTCGATCGCGCCAGCCTGAGGCCGATCACTCAATTATTGCCGAACTTCATTTTGATGAAGGCCGATCAGGCACGCACGCTTGCTCTTCACACCACAGTGCAGGCACTTTCGTCAGAGATGGAAGAACAGGCGCCGGGATCTGAAGTCGTCGCGAGTCGGCTGGCCGAGGTTCTGTTTATCCAGGTACTCCGGGCGCATATCGCGTCGGGACCGGAACGCAACAAAGGATGGCTTCGTGCAATTTTCGATCCCCAAATAGGCACTGCTCTGAGTGCCATTCACGACAGAGTGAAGACACCCTGGACGGTCGAATCCCTGGCCGAAGCGGCGGGCATGTCTCGCTCCGCATTCGCAGCACGTTTCAAAGAGCTACTCGGACAAACGCCGCTGGAATACGTAACCGAGTGGCGGATGCAGAAGGCGATACAGCTACTTGAACGGCGTGACAAAAAGCTCCCAGAAGTCGCTCGATTGGTCGGTTACGAGTCCGACGCCGCATTCAGTAAGGCGTTCAAGCGAGTTGTCAGGGCTAATCCTGGTGAATACCTCAGACGTGGTTTGAAGGACCAAAAATCGACCGAAGCGGACCACGATCAGTCCCGATAAACGCGCTTGTATTGAGTGGTCCAACTTCCGGGTGGGTCGGCAACTCAAGTAGTCTAGGTTGATCCCGGCAGAAAGTTGGATAGATGTCGATAAATCTTCTTACCACCAGCTATCTCAGACTGAGATAGCCAGTGACAATCCCGGTTATCGACACTCATCCAATTAGGGCGTACCCCGTGGGTTATTCAGCCGGTGTTCATTGACTTGCCTCGATATGCATCCTAAGATGCGCGAGCCATGCAGGATTCCCAGCCTCTCATCGGCCGCACTGTCTCGCATTACCGCATCATAGAAAAACTCGGTGGCGGCGGGATGGGCGTGGTCTACCGCGCGGAGGACACCAAGCTCCGACGCCAAGTTGCGCTGAAATTCCTTCCGCAGGATTCTTCGGCTGACAAGTCTTCGCTCGAACGATTCGAGCGCGAGGCGCAAGCGGCCTCTGCGCTCAATCACCCTAGCATCTGCACGATTTACGACATTGACCAGGACTCGGGCGTGCCTTTCATCGCCATGGAATTGCTGAAGGGCATGACGCTGAAGCATCGCATCAACGGCCGGCCAATAGCCCTCGATGCGTTGCTGGAAATCGGCATCGACGTTGCCGACGCGCTCGAGGCGGCGCACAGCGAGGGGATCATTCATCGTGACATTAAGCCCGCGAATATTTTTGTGACCGATCGCGGGCAGGCGAAGGTGCTCGACTTCGGACTGGCAAAGCTGGTGGCGAAGAACGTAGGCGAGACGGTAACGGCGGGCGGCGTGACCATGGGCACGGACCCGAATCTAACAAGCCCGGGGACTGCGCTCGGCACGGTGGCTTATATGTCGCCCGAACAGGTGCGCGGCGAGAATTTGGATGCGCGCTCGGATCTTTTTTCTTTCGGCCTGGTGCTATATGAAATGGCGACAGGGCAGCAAGCGTTCAAGGGAAATACTTCCGGCGTGATTTTTGCGGCTATTTTGGAGCGCGAACCGCCGCCGCCCACACGCGTGGTTCCCGAGCTACCCGTTGACCTTGAACGCGTAATCGCGAAAGCGCTCGAGAAAGATCCCAAGCTGCGGTATCAGCACGCTTCCGATTTGCGATCGGATTTGCAGCGGCTGAAGCGCGACACGGAGTCGGGAAGGTCGGGATCAGTACGCATAGCTGCAGCTGCGGCCTCAAGCGCGTCAGGAATTTTGCCCGCGACAACGCGCGAGTCGGGAAGTTCGGCGGTTGCGGCCGCGGCGCACGAGCACAAGGGGAAACTAATCGCGGTTGCAGCGGTGGTAGCCCTACTGATAGTGGGAGCGGGCTACGGAGTCTATTCGCTCTTGCGTGGTAAGGCTGCGGCGATCCCGTTCCGAAATTTCACGATTACGAAAGTCACCGACAACGGGAAGTCCATTCAAGCGGCGCTCTCGCCTGACGGAAAATATATTTTGAGCGTGGTTGCGGATGCCGGCAAGCAAAGCCTCTGGCTTCGTCATGTGGAAACAAACAGCGACACGCAGGTGGTTATCCCAGAAGCCACGCACTATTCGAGGCTCGCGTTTTCTCCGGACGCAAGCTACCTCTATTTCCGGCGCCCTACTGGGACCGTTGAGGACGTGCACGACTTCTATCGCGCTCCCGTGCTGGGCGGGACGCCGAAAGCGATCGCGCATGATGTGGACACAAATATCACGTTTTCGCCCGATGGAAAACGCATCGCCTACGGGCGTGCCAACGATCCGGAAGTGGGCAAATTTCAATTTCTGACCGCCAATCCCGACGGCAGCGACGAAAAAATGATTGCCGCCGGGACTGCTCGGGAAATTCCGCGATTCATTCAATGGATGCCGGACGGGAAGAGCCTCCTGGGAACAACACTCCAGGTGGGTGGATCGCTGGCGGGGCTCGAGACTTTTGATGTGGCTTCCGGCGGATCGAAAATGGTGGCTAATTTCAACGACATGCTCTTGACTGAGCTTGTCCCATCGGTGAATGGCGCGGGCGCGTTCGTGAATCTGACGCGAGTGGATTCGCTCGATTTTCATTCTCAACTCGCGTTCGTTTCGCTTCCCAACGCGAAAATGTACTCGATTACCAACGACATAAATAACTACAGCGGACTGAGCCTCTCGGCGGACGACACGACGATTGCCGTGGTTCTTCGCAAGGATATCCGCACTTTTTTTGTTCTACCAAGCTCGGGAATCACGGGCAAGCTGCCGAGCCCGGCACTTACGCAGGAGAAGGATGTGGATACTTTCGGGTGGAGCGCCAGCGGAGAACTTTATTTGGCGGAGCCGGGTAAACTTGTGCGGATTTCACCCGACGGAAACAATCGGGTTGTCGTACTGAATCAATCGGTTACCGAGCCGGTGGGCTGCGGTGGGGATGGTTCTGGTGCGCCGAAGCCACACCCGATTGTATTCGTTGCCAGCCACCACTCACCGTCCGGAATCGACGGGCGGAGCGTTTGGCGGATGGATGCGGACGGCACCAATGCGAAAGAAATTTCCAACACCAAGAGCGACTTCAGTCCTACCTGTTCTCCAGACGGCAAATGGGTTTATTACTACATCGCAGGAACAACCCGAATCAACCGTGTTTCGATCGACGGGGGAAAGCCGGAAGCTGTGCCGGGCGTCGATGTTCCCGGCGGAATTGTTGGCTCGCCCTATTTCGACATTTCTCCCGACGGCAGGACGCTGGCGTTCCTCGCGACGATTTCACCTCGCCCGGGAGCGGAAACTCAGCAGAAGATTGTGCTCTTGGCGCTCGAAGCGGGACCGCAGCCCTCGCGGCGTATCCTCGACCCAAACCCGCTGATATCGAAGCCTCCAAGCTTTTCACCGGACGGCAAGTCCGTATTGTATGGGATCCGCGAAAACGGCGTTGAGAATCTGTGGCTGCAACCGATTGATGGCGTGGGGCCCGGTGGCGGCGGGCGGCGGCTCACAAATTTTAACGCGGATGAATTTCGTTGGTATAACTACTCGCCCGACGGCAAGACCCTCGCGGTCCTTCGCAACCATTCCGAATCCGACGTGGTCCTCTTGCGCGAGTCAAGCACAGCAGCACAATGATGGGTCCAACAGTCTAGCGATTCGGGCTTACTTTCTTGATCTCTTGAAAACGCCGGATCCTCGTCATCTCGACCTCCCAGCAAGGCAAGTCTCACAAGCAAAGCTGCAAAATCGGTTAGAATCTGAGGCCCTCGGGGATCCGCCGGATAGATGTTGATAAATCCTCTTATCACTAGCTATGTCAAAACGAGAAAGATGGTGACAATCGGTTTGCCCGACAAGATCCTGCTCACGGCTTTCTAGGCTGCGTCAGTGGGCTCCGCCCGCCGCCTTCTACCCACAACCTCCCTGCTTCATACGCCGATCGAAGCTGCGGGTCGTCTTCCCAATCAGCAAAAAATTGTCGAATGTCTGCTCGCTCAAAGAGGTGCTCAACCACGGCTTGCTCAATTGAATCTTTCAGTTCGCCCGAACCCTCGATGTAAAGGCGACTCAATAGAGATTTCATCTCCCGGAAGCACTTGCTCTCGCATCCAGCATCCCAATATGAAACAAAGGCACTAACGAAATCGCACCCAGCTGTGAACCTGTCGTCTACCCACTCACCCTGAGGGTCATTCCTTAAACAAAATTCGAAATACCGCAGGAAAAAAGCGAAAACCTCATCAAAGGGTAGTGGTGGTGTGATCGTTTGGGAAAGCTTTGCGTCAGTGAGCAATACATAGATTGCACCAAGAACTTCTGGGTCGGTGGTTGACATCCAGCTGCGCACTTGCGAATCGGGAATCGTGGTCAAAGAACCGTCCCGAGTCGCTTGAATATAGTCAACTATTTCGCTAAACATTTTGTCCTCCCGTTGAACTCTAATGAGGACGCTCGGTGAACATAGCCGTACGAAGGTTCACAAACCGATTTTACAGCAGCACGTTGTTGCCTCAGGGGGACGATTCAGGCGCAGGTTCTTCGCGAGGCACGGTGAGGATTCGTTGATTCCGAGCGGATTACTGTTGATAAATCCGCTTCCCACCATCTATCTCAGTTTGAGATCGGTGGTGATAATCCCTGCTCGGCACTTATCGGAAAGACCGCGTGTTTTTCAACGAGTGGTATTCCTTTAGGCCGACTACAGGATATTCTTTCGGATGATCTGCGATTCGAAACGGGGAGTTAACAGTGCCGTGTGTTCTTCGCGCAAGAGGACCTAACTTCGCTGTCGATGAGTTTTTGGCCGAGTCATCGCTGCAACCGATTACGGTCTTTCATCGGGGACAAAGGCAATCATCAGAATCGCGACCTGTAATCGCCTCGGGATTCCATTCGGATGTTAGCGGGGCAGATTTTTCGAATCTGCAGAGCCAAATTGCAGACGCGGTCGAATTTATCGAAAAGAATCAGGACGAACTTGAGCGCCTCGTTGGTTTCCCGGGCGTTGAACACGTCTCAGTGGACTTCGGAATTGAAGAACGGGACGTCGCGGCCCAGAGCGAACGATTCCCGCCGAAACTTCTAACAATGCTCGGCAGCCTTGGCGTCTGGCTTGAATTCACGTTATATCCTTGCCAAGAACCAGCCGACCGTGAGGGTGCATCATAGGTGGTGACAGTTGTTTGGGTTTCCGGGAAGCACTTCTATCCGGGTTTTCTGAAAACCATCTTATGACGGTGGGGGTCAAATGTTTTCGGTAAGATGGTTTCGGCGTCGTATTCCGCGCCTTCCAGGGTTGCCCCATCCAAACTAGCCCCTTCAAGCCTCGCGCCTTGAAGCTGCGTAGAGCCGCCGAGGTTATCGCGGCCCAGGTTCGCATTCCGCAGGTTGGCATTGGTTAGATTCGCCTCTTTAAGGTCGGAACCTTGGAGCTGTGCGTTTTCGAGGTCCGCACCCGTTAGATCTGCCATAAAAAAGTCAGCCCAGTACAAATCAGCGCCACGCAAATTTGCTCCCGCGAGATTAGTGTCCGCAAAATGCGCACCTTGCAGAATCACACCCTCTAAAGCAGCATCGCGGAGGTCGAGGTCACCGAAGTTGTGAGAATCGCTGCTCTGGTGAATGATTTCGCCGCCCTTGTTTCTAATTTCCACACCACTATTCTAGCCCCGAAGTGCACTGGTTAGGAACCCCGGCGAATAGATGTTGATAAATCCTCTTCGCACCACCTATCTCAAAACGAGGTAGCTAGTGATAATCCCTGGTATCAACATCTATCGGAAAGTGTCCATTGAACGATCTTCAAGCGGACATTTCCGAGCGCGCCATCACTTGTGATCTCTTTGAATGCATTCCGATGCATCAGCCCTTGAAAAGCAGTAGACCTGCCACTCCGGCCGTGAGAATCAAGAATGGCTCCGGGATTTTCTTCAGACTTAGCAGTCCGAAAGTCGCCACCGCAATTGCCACCGTCGCCACGTCAATCAAGGAACGCCTGCCCAGGATGAACGCTGCTCCCGCAATCGCCCCCACTGCCGCTGCCGTCACGCCCTGAACGAATGCCTTCACTTGCAGATTCTTTGCGAACCGCCGGTAGTAAGGAGCGCCCGCAATCACAATCAAATACGGCGGCACAAACACGGCGATTGCCGCCACGATGGCTCCCGCTGTTCCCGCCACCAGATACCCTATGAATCCTGCCGTGATCACTACCGGCCCGGGAGTAATCATCGCCACCGCCACCGCATCCACGAACTGCCGTTCCGTTAGCCAGTGATAGTGGCCCACCACTCCGCCGTAGAGAAACGGCACGATAGCCAGTCCGCTGCCGAAGACGAACGCACCTGCCTTCAGAAAGAAAAGAAAGAGCGTACGGATGGCCGCAGTCGAAGCTGCTCCCTGCGCTCCGGCGCCACCAATAAAATTCGCCACGCCCGCAATCGCAGGTATAGCACCCGCGCCGGGAGACACGCGAATCCAGGGCCGCGTCTTGAAAAGCATAGCGACCAGCCCGCACAAAAGGAACAGCCACACAATCTCGGATTCCGTCCACGCCGTCGTGATCGCCATGGCCGCGAAAAGCGCCCATAGCAGCAGGTCATTTTTCAACGTCGAACGGATCAGCTTGTACGCGCTCCGCGCAATGATCGCGATTACCGCCGCGCCGATTCCGTAAAACGCGCCTTGAATCCACGCCAACTGCCCGTAATGAACGTAAATCGCGGCCAGCGCCACCACCATTAGGAACGACGGCACCACGAACGCGGTCCCCGTCAGCGTCGCGCCCAACGTCCCAGCGCGCACCCATCCGAGATACATAGCGAGTTGCGCCGCCAACGGGCCAGGAGAAAGCTGTGAAAACGCGAGTCCTTCGCTGTAATCCTCGCCCGACACCCACTTCCGCTCCTCCACGAGATCCTTCTGCATGTAACCCGCCAGCGCGATCGGTCCCCCGAAACCCAGCGTTCCGAGATAGAGAAAATAGAGCAAAAACTGACGCAGCGGGGGCTGCGCGGCTTCCTCTCTCACGGTTGCCGAAATCGGAGCCATTCCCACCTCTCCGCGCCTCTAGGTCGCATCAAAAACTGTTGCGTGTTCCGGGAGCCGGGAGCCGGACACGGGTTTGATTTTTCCAGCACAAAGAATCTACCAGACTGCCTTGAGGAAATGGTTCGCTGGTTTGGCGAGTACTTGCGAACGAACTGAACGCGTCTTGAATCCTCGTTCCAGTTCGGATAGATGTCGAGAAATCCGCTTCCCACCACGTATCTCCAAACGAGATAGATGATGGCATAACGAAGTCGGCCTCATGACGAGCCGAGTAAACTGTGCGGTGTACAACCAGCACTAAGTACCTGTAACTCTTGACAATTGTCGATCCTGTTGGAAGAATCTCGCGTGCAAAGGTTTCCAATGCCTAGCAGAGTCCTGCGTTTTTTCGCTTACCAATTCATTGTGATGTTTTTTTGCCTCGGTTTCTGCATTTCGGCGCTTGCGCAAACGCCGATGGTGCCACGCAGCAGTTTCTATGTCGGCTTAGGTGGAAGTTACAACTCGATGGACTTCGGAACGCAGGACGTCTTCGCCAAGGGGACGTCGCAAATATTTAACAATGGAACGCTCGTCTCCACCGGGGTTGCGGCGGGACCGGGGACTGTGGACCTGCCGACGGAATCGCATTTCGCACCTTCGGTTCAGGGGGGGTACTTCCGACACTTTGCGAACAGCCCTTGGATGTGGGGAGCGAGATTCTCGTATAGCTACCTGAACACCAGCTCGACGGTCGACAACGTCACCGTCCCTCAGGTCGGAACGTTCACCGAGGTCGCAACCAACACGACCACTCCATTCATCGGCGTCGCCACCGTGCGGTCATATCAAACACGGCTTCAGCATCAGTTAGGGTTGATACCCTTCATCGGACATTCCTTCGAGAAAGGCTTTGTTTACTTGGGCGTTGGCCCGACAGGGTCGCGGACGCAAACCAACATCAAAAGCCTCATTGGCTTTGCTGACTTGAACGGAACCCCTAGCGATGTCTCGGGTGCGCCTCAAAATTTCTCAGGCTCGGGATGGGTGGTGGGGGGCGCGGGTACGGTCGGCGGAACATACTTCATCGACCATTCGTGGTTCCTCAATGTCGCGTACACGTACGCCTGGACGAAGAACCAGACGTTCAACTATTTCAGTTCCTTCACCAATACCCAAAACCCTAACGAGACGTTCGCTGGAACGCTGACTGGCAGCTCGTCCGGCAAGGTAAGCGCTCAAGGCGTCACGCTCACTATTAATGTGACGTTTTAATATGACGTTCCCCCGCTTACGCCGTGGGGCAAACTGAGTGCGGTCTCAACGGTCACAATTGCTGGTGCGCCGCGATCCTATGAAGAGGTCTTCAGTTTGTCGCGGATTTATCACCGGAAGCGTGCGGGCTCCATCACTTTTGGTTCTAGATTGGTCTCACGCAAGGCTAAAAGCCCCTTTTTCAAAGGAGCGAGTTCCTCTGCGATCCAATTTCTTTCGATCCCCTGTTTCGTTGTTCGCAAGTCAAAGACAACGGCTCTATCGTAACTCCTGTGTAGTCGGCAAGTCGGAAGTTACCCGTGGTCGGTTTCTGGCGGAAATGTGGATAGATGTTGCGAGATCCGCTTCCCACCATCTATCTCAAAACGAGATAGGTGGTGATAATCCCTGTTACCAACAGTTATCCTGCCGGGAGCAAAGGTCAGGTAGAGGAGGACAGGATTGCCTACGCTAAAATAAGCCGATGTACTACAATTTCGATAGATAAGAAGCATGAGAAATCTGCTCCTCGCACTCGCTCTTTTCACATTCTTCGCCGGGAGTTCGCTCGCACAAACCGCCACCACGCCGGACTTTTCCGGCACCTGGAAGATGAATCTCCCGAAAAGCACAATACCCAAGAAAGCTTCTCCACCGCGCTCCGATATCGTCACGATCACGACCTTCACTACTCGGCCGACCCCAAGGATCGCTCATACACCTACATCGTCGACGGCAAGGAACACCCGCTTGGAATATGGGTTGAAAATGATTCTCCACGCTTCGTCAAAGCCACCTGGGAGAAGTCCGTGCTCGTCATCGAGTACATCCTCAGAGCGCCCTCGCAGGATGTGATTCATGACACAGAGCGCTGGAGTCTTTCGAGCGATGGAAAGACACTCACAAAGGACTTCGAGGGAAAAGCGAAGCTGGCGTACGTCTTCGATAAGCAGTAGCGCCCGGCTCTGCCGTTGTACTGTTATCTCAGACTGAGATAACTAGTGATAAACCCTGTTACCAACATCTATTTGGTAGCGGGTCCCTTCTTGGCCGTGCATCTCTGCTTGCGCTATTATTTTAACTACGACAAGCGATTTCATCAGCGGCGGTTATTTCATCGTCAGACGGGCAAGACGGCCAAAGTATCTCTCGCTACTCGTACCGGAGACCTTTGTCACGCTTTCGAGCTGCTTCACCGACGTAGCTCCAGATTTGTGGGCAGTCGACTGGGAGAATTACAGCGAGCAAAGTCGCGCAGAAGAGGCAGCTAAGTTCGGAATACCGTCATCAGTCATACCCCAACTTGTCGAATGGACCACTCCACGAGTTCAGTTTCCGTGTGGATTCTCACGTTTCGAAGATGCTTTGCAATTCTATGAGCTTTTCGGCTGCACCGAGACGACCATCGTCGTAGGCATTGGCTTGCACAGTAGCCTTGAGGCGTCATTCAAGAGTCAGCTTGAAAACGAATCGAATAGAGGGTTGGGGCTGTTGGAGAGAATCGAACGGCGAGAAACCTTGGGCGACGGTGGTGTCACAATGGGATACGAGCCACTCGGATTCGACGCAATGCACTTTCACTCATGGTTGTGCAACTATTCCCCAGAAGAAATACGCGAAAGGATCGGTGTACGAATCAACGAGAACGGCCTTTTTTCGAGTTTGGCCGATGCGACACGGGCGACAGATTTTGTACGTGAGCGTGGCGAAAGAGCAATCTGGGAGCCTTGGCGGGTTGTAAATTACTCGACACAAAACCGAAACAAATGAGAGACCGGCCGACCGTTTCTTGCATCATTGCTGTGACATTCTTCTTTTTGTGCGCCCTTGCAGCACGCTCTGCGCACACGCTCGTACTGGAGGCCATCCTAGGGACGCTAATCATGGCTTTAGCAGGAGGAATCCTTGTCGCTGATTTGACGGAGTTGCAGTATCGGTATGGCCTTCCATATCACTTCGCTTCGATGGCGGCGGTACTATTGGGAGGCGGTGCGTACGCGTTGTATAGGCGCCGATGCTCGTAGAATGGTTGGGGAAATAGCTTTTTGCCCATGAATCGACAAATTGGAACATCCTGCTTGATCGTCATAGCACTGATCTTGAGCTCAATGTTTTCGTCTTGCGGTCGTTCGTCACAAAAGGGCTATGTAGTGGTGCGAGTTTTCCGCGACGCCAGTGCTGATTTTAGCCACGAACTTGATAGGACATTATATGCCTTCGATGGAAAACATCGGACTGAGTCCGGAAAGTTGATAATCGTTGCCACCATGGAAGGCTCTGATTATCGGAAGCTAGCCGAGAAGATTGCTCTTGTGAAACCGCAACTCATAATTCTCGATTCGCCTGCGGACATGCCGTTATTGAGCGGAATGGACCTAGACCTCCGGCAAGCAAAAAGCGCCTGTGGAAGAAATAAGGATTGCCCCGCATTCATTCCACCTTGGGTGTCAGGCGAGGAACTCGAGGCGACCAAGAAGGTATTCTCAGCGATTGCTGGCGAATGAAGAAGCCGCTAGCTAAATTACAGAATCAGCTGGCGCGATAACTGTTGATAAATCCGCTTCCCACCAGCAATCTCAGGATGAGATAGGTAGTGATAATCCCTGTTCGCAACACTTATCGGATATAGTGTTCCATTCGGCATGCGGACGTCCCTGGGTCGTTTCATTTCTGCGCTTGCGGCACTCCTGCTCCTTTCGGGGACTCTCGTAGAATCCTACTTTCAGAGCTTTGGGTTTTATCAGGAGCACTACCCCTCTGGCCGAAAGAGAAATACGGTGTCGTGATACCGCTTCGCTGGCAAGACATTCTATTTCTCGTTGTGTTTTGGCCCGTGGCGATTGCTTTGTTCTATTTGTCGTATCGACTCTTGAAGTACGCCTTTCACCATGAACCGCCCGAAAGCGCTTAAACCGCTGCTTGCTGGTGATAATCCCTGTTCTCGGCATCTGTTTGCGGAAATAACTCATCCGGAAGTCTGGTGATAGACCGTATCCAGATGGTATAGCATTATTTTTTCTGGTTATCCGGGAGCCGGCACAAATGAAAAAGTTGTCTCTCATTCTCTTCATTGTCATGGTCTTTGTCACCTCCTGTAATACTCGGAAGGCGGTCACCAGTTTGAAAGCCGAACGTTGGTCCCGAAACCTCCTTTTTCCATTTCTGTTGTTCCCGCATCCAGTCGTAGCGAGGGGTTCGGTCGAAGCATTGCAATGGCGCATGAAAAAGCCTCTGATTTTTACGTTGTTCTTACGAATACTTCGTCTGAGCAACAGGCCGTGTGGGAATACGGGAACAGCTGGGGCTATCAGACGATTTCATTTGAACTGACTGCGGTAGACGGAAAGAAGTTTCTTGTTTCGAGGCGGGAAGAGGATTTCACAAGGAACTTTCCGTCCACATTCCAGATTGAACCTGGCGAGCACCAGGTCTATGCCATCCGGTTCGACGAGCGGTGGGACACTCAACCATCACTTCCTAAGGCCGATGAGGAGTCCATCTCACTTAAAGCTATCTACGAGGTACCTCCAACGCCAGAGGCAGCACGTTATAGGGTCTGGACAGGTCGCTTGGAATCTCACACTTACCACTTGAACTAAGACAATGGTGAATCCCGGGGCAGCCGGTTTGGATAGATGTTGATAAATCCTCTTACCACCATCTATCTCAAAACGAGATAGCTAGTGATAATCCCTGTTCGCAACAGTTATTTGGAATTCATGATAGCGCATTTAATCGGGCAAATCTCGCATCGGCGAGACGGCGACGGCTTGCCGAGGCCATAGGCTCGTAAGTGTCATAATCGCTCGGATTGACTCGCCTATCCGGCTGTCTTAGACTCCTAAGACAACGATGAAATACCGTGCGCGTGCAAAAGTAAAGATAGCCTTACCCACTGACGCAGAGCTGATCATCTTGGGCGGGTTGTGGGAGCTAGGGGAAGGCACTGTTGAGGAAGTGACAAATTGGTTGCCATCGAATCCACGCGCCAACTATAAGACTGTGCAGAGTCTGCTGCGAATTATGGAGAACAAAGGATTCGTGCAACATAAGATGCGCGGTAGAGCTTTTGTTTTCATGCCGTGCGTGACGCGCGATGAAGTAGGGCGGCTTTCGACGAAACGTGTCGTCGACCGGAATTTC
>DATNKB010000214.1:0-8900 GCA_035603595.1 Candidatus Dormiibacterota bacterium | reverse complement strand
TTCAGTTTCGTGTCAGTCACGGTATCGGCTTTGGCCACTGCGGTTCCGGCCAGCACGAGTATTAGTACCAGAAGTCCAATTGAGCACGTCTTTTTCATATTTGGGCCCTTTTGCTGCTAATTTTCGATCTCCGCATTCGCTCGAGTGGACTACCAGCACCGACACCGGGAGATACGCACCAACTAGTTGGTGTTGCAGTTAGGCAGCCAACCTGAGCAAATCTACTGGGAGCTTTGGACGCCCATAAGTCGCTATATTTCAATGATATGAAGCTGACGTTCGCGGCCTTCGGCGCTATGGGTTTCCCGTAATAGGTAAGATTTTGCACATAACTACGCCGAATGTGCTCTTGTCTGCACTCTTTACCTGGGCTGGTGCATGTGTTCCAAAATGGGCCAGGAACTGGCAGGAGGAAAGGACTTAGTCGCGGTTTGCGCCGAGCATTTTCGTTTGTTGCTGTGTGCTGCTTGGGGCGCAGGCTGAAGCCTACGCTACTTGAGTTGCAAAACCGGCGGCGGACGCGGCATGCTGAGTGAATGCCTGAGTTACCGGACATTGCTGCTTACATTTCTGCACTGGAACCGCGTGTTGTTGGGCGGCCGCTTATGCGGGTGCGGTTGGGTAATGCTTTTTTGTTGCGAACTGTGGAGCCGGCGATTGGGGATGTGGAGGGGCGGGTGGTGCGCGGGGTGCGGCGCGTTGGGAAGCGGATTGCGATTGGGGTGGATGGGGATTTGTGGCTGGTGTTGCATTTAATGATTGCCGGGCGATTGCATTGGCGGGCGGCTGGGGCGCGGCTTGCGGGGAGGCAGAGTTTGGCGGCTTTTGATTTTGCGAATGGATCGCTGGTGCTGACGGAGGCTGGGACGAAGCGGCGGGCGTCGTTGCATGTGGTGGCGGGCGAGGAGGGTTTGCGCGCGATTGATCCTGGCGGGATTGAGATTTTTGCGAGCGATCTTGCTGAGTTTCGCGCGGCGCTTACTGAGGAGAATCGCACGTTGAAGCGGGCGCTTACTGATCCGCGCGTGCTTAGCGGGATTGGCAATGCGTATTCGGATGAGATTCTGCATGCGGCGAAGCTTTCTCCTGTGACGCTTACGCACAGGCTGAAGGACGAGGAGTGGGCGAGGCTGTTTGCGGCTACGCGCGAGACGTTGAGGATGTGGATCGAGCGGTTGCGCGCCGAGGCTGGCGATGGATTTCCGGAAAAGGTGACTGCGTTTCGTAAGGATATGGCGGTGCATGGGAGGTATGGGCTGGCTTGTCCGCGGTGCGGGGAAAAAATTCAGCGGATTCGGTACGCGGATAATGAGACGAATTATTGTGCGCGATGCCAGACGGGCGGGAGGGTGCTGGCGGATCGGAGTTTGTCGAGGTTGTTGCGGGAGGATTGGCCGCGGACGCTGGAGGAATTGGAGGCGTTGAAGCGGAAATAAGACAAATTCGGCTTCGTTTGCGCTTGAGGAACGATGGGCGATCGAGGCGGTATCGCGTTGGGGCGCAGGCCCTTCGTTCTCAGTGTAAACAGGAACGCCGGTGCTACTGAAAAGCGAGAAGAACGAAGAACGAGGTCGTGGTTGGTGCAGGTTTGGGTGAATGTGCTGGTAGCAACTTGGGGCACAGGCAGGAATGCCTGTGCTACTTAAAGGCAGCGATTGCTTGTTGGAGATTTGTGACGAATGCGTCGGGGTTTTCTACCTCGATGACTAGCTCGTTGTAGGATTCGTCGGCGAGAGTGATCACCACTGCTCGGTCGGGATGATGGATGTCCCAGAAGATTCGTTTGCCATCCTGGTAAAACGTTCCGGCGGTGATCAGGCCTGGCACAGATATGCCCGGCCACTTGAGACCGTGCAACCACTTCTTGGTCAGTTCCGCGTCCGTACGGACACTTGTGATGTGTCGCAATGGAATGGCGAGCTCGCTCTTGAAAGCCCAGAGTTTATCGAGACCTTCGACGCGCAGGTGCAAAGTGTCGCCGGTGATTTCTGGTCTTACCATTGGTTCGCTCTCGTCGCGAGTTAATCGGCGCCGCGGGAACGGCGGGGCTTCGTGTTTTTTGCGACGACCGGCGTGTCGGCGCGCGGCGGAAGATCTGGCATGTGCGTCATTGCGGCGTCGCGGAGTGATGCGAATTCGGTCCAGTCGCGCTTCGAGATTGGATCGGCGGTGGGCAGGCCGAGGCGTTCGAAATTCAGGAACTGGCCGTGCTGCTGGATGCGGAAATCGAGATGGGGGCCGGTGGCGAGGCCGGTCATGCCGACGAGGCCGATGCGCTGGCCTTGTTCGACGTGCTGGCCGGTGCGAACAAGGACGCGGGAGAGGTGCATGTAGTAGGTGGTGTAGCCGTTGGTGTGCTGGATTTCGATTAGATTTCCGGCGCCGCCTTTTCGTCCTGCGAAGGTGACGCGGCCTTCGCCGATGGTTTGCACGGGAGTGCCGGTGGGGGCGGCGTAGTCGATGCCGAGGTGTGGGCGATATTCTTTGAGGATTGGATGAAAGCGATTGGCGCTATAGTGCGAAGTGATTGCGGCGGCGAATTTCAGCGGCGAGTGCAGGAAGGCTTTCTTCATCGCTTTGCCATCGGGCGTGAAGTAGGCGGGATGGCCGTTGAGGTCATGGAAAAGAACTGCGCGATAAGGATGGCCGGCGTTGTTGTACTCGGCAGCGAGAATGCGGCCATAGGCGGCGATTTCGCCATTCGAGAATTTTTTCTTTTCGACGACGATGCGGAAGGTGTCGTTGGGGCGCGTGTCGGTGTAGAAATCGAGATCCCAGCCGAAAATTTCAGCGAGGCGCATGGCGAGTTCGGGGCGTTCGCCGGCTTCGATTACGGATTCGAAGAGCGAGCCGTGAATCGTGCCAGTGACGCCGGCGGTTTCGGTTTCGGAGGGGATTTTGCGGATTTCGGCGTGGAAGGAATCGCTTGACGCGGCGGGCGCGTTTAGCGGGGCGTGCGAAGTAGCCGGAGAACTCTGCGCGGGGCCTGCGGTTTGCGAATTTTCTGTGGGCTGTGGCGTGATTAGGAGTTCGCGGTCGGTGTCGATGCGGTAGTGGATCTCGCGCAGATCGCCGAGGACCCCGCGACCGATCGTGATTTTATTGCCTGCGCGGAAGTGGCGGAAATCGAAACTGTGTTGTGCTTCGGCTGCGACGCGGGAGGCGGTGGCTGGGTCGAGGCCAAGTTGCTCGAGAGCGCGATTAAAGGAAATACGCGGCGGCGCGATTTCGTCGGTGTACATCACTACATCGCGCTGAATGCGAGCCGCTTCTTCGCGCGCGAGTGAAACTTCGTCTGCGAATTGCGCTTCGGCTTTGCCCCGCACGCCGTACGACCAGCCGAGGACGGCGCCGACTGCGATCAGCAGGACGAACCAAAATATGATTCTGAGGCGATTCATTTTGCTTCGATGTTTCCCGGTGCGTGGCCCAGTTCGCAGCATAGCGCAAGGGCAGAATACAAGAAAAGCGGAATTGCGGCGGTGTGCCGGAGGGAGCAAAGGGCCACGATTTGCAAGTGGCGGGTCGGTGACTGTGTTTCGCGCATCTTGAAATTATGGAGATGCATCTTAATGTTGTAGGCTTTGGGAAGGCCGCTTGCGGCGAGGAGGAGCTTATGAAGGTCTTTTTTCTTCCTCTAGCATTGCTTCTGATTTCGGGCGCCGGCGCTGCGTTTGTGAAGGTTTCGATTCCTGCTGGGACTGTGATTCCTGTGGCGCTGCATGGTTCACTTTCTACGAAGAAGAGCCAGGCGGGGCAGGTGGTGAAGGCTCGGGTGATGCAGGATATGCCGCTAGGAGAAGGCAGCAAGGTTCGCGCGGGCGCTTATGTTCAGGGGAAAGTGATTTCGGTGACGCCTGCTGTGAATGGAAGAGGAGCGAGCATTACGTTTGAGTTCACTGAGCTTGTTACGTCGCGGGGAGCGGAGTCGATTACTACGAACCTGCGGGCGCTGGCGTCCATCGTCGAGGTGAATAGCGCGCGGATTCCTCAATACGACGATCGCGGAAGTTCTTCGTATGTGAACACCACGTGGCAGATAGGAGGAGAAACAGTCTATCGCGGCGGGGGACACGTGATGGATGGGAAGGCTATCGTTGGCGAACCGGTGGAGGAGGAGGGCGTGCTTGGCCGCGTGAGGGCCAGCTCGGATGGGACTTGCCGCGGGGCGGTGGAGGGAGAGAATCGGCTGCAGGCGCTGTGGCTGTTTTCGTCCGATGCCTGCGGGGTGTACGGGTACAGACGCGTGAAGATTGAGCACGCCGGGCGAACGAGCCCGCTGGGCGAAATTACGCTGAAGGCCGAGCGCGGCGACATAAATATTCGCGGCGGCAGCGGGATGCTGTTGCGCGTAAATAATCCGTCTGCTGCGAATGGGAGTTAAGCATACAATTGCCGCAGAGTCGCAAGTAAAGTTTCGGATTTCTAAGCCGATTTTAAATTCGCTAACGCTGGGAGGCGCTTTTATGAAGAAACGCAATCTTCTCGTAGCCGCTTTCGCTCTCTGCTTTTGGCCTTATCATCAGCCTTACTATCTTTTCCCGACGCATTGGCAGGGGCTTTCGATTTATTTCCACCCGACTGGTCCGTGCTATGGCGTCGGTTGTCCCGGCGGAACGGGCGCCAGGCATTAGGACAGCGAGCCGCGCGCCGAGGCCACAAGCAAGTTGTGGGCGTGAAATTGTAGGGACATCAGCGAGAGTTGTTGAGCCGGATAAGCTCGGAATCGACGAAGGCAGTGGCGGGCAGGCACATTGTCTGCCCTTTCTGTTTTTCGGACTCGCGTACGGACCTGCCCATCCCGAGACGCAGTAGATGAAGTGAGCCTGCCGAAGTGTTAGACTCCGTGCATCTTTTTTACTGAGGGAGCACTTTTATGCGCATCCGGCGGAGTTTCGTTTGGGCTTTGCTGCTGGCAATTGCTGCACTCTTTACGGCAACCACGAGCAAGGCACAGGGCACGCAAGAAATCGATACCAGCTGGCCGCGCGAGATTGAATCCGACCTGGGCAAGATCATCATCTATCAGCCGCAACTTGATTCGCTTGACGGGAATATCATCACCGGACGCGCCGCAGTTTCACTGCAGGGGCCTGCGAAAAAGGAACCCTTATTCGGAGCGCTATGGTTCCGCTCGGAAGTCTCGGTAGATCGCGATGCGGGACTGATGACGCTGGAAGACACGAAGATTACTCGAGCCAAGTTTCCCGATACCTCAGCAGAAGATTTGCAGAAGTTCCGCGACCGGGTCGAGACGCAGGCGAACACGTGGGACATCGTTCTAACGCTCGAGCAAGTGGAAACGAGCCTCGCTGCCAGCGAAAAAGAAGTTGCATCCACAGAAAATTTGAAGAGCGATCCGCCGGCAATTATTTTTTCGCAGAAGCCTGCGGTGCTCATAAGTTTCGACGGCGAACCGGAGACGCGGCCGATCAAGGATTCGCCCTACGAGCAGGTGGTGAACACGGCTGTCCTGATCATCAAGGACAAGAGCTCCGGAAACTTTTACCTGAGCAATGGCCAGACCTGGTACATCGCGACAAATCCGAAAGGGCCTTGGTCGGTGACCACGAAGACACCTTCGGCGATCAAGGATTTCGTGAAGCCCGATCCGGATGCGGAACCGCAGACCGGGCCACCGCCGCAGATCATCACGGCCACTGTGCCGACGGAACTGATTGTCACATCGGGCGCGCCGAACTGGACAGCGCTGACCGGAAACCAATTGCTGTACGTAAGCAACACGGAAAGCACGTTCATCAAGGAGATCGCGACCAACAAATATTTTTTGCTGCTATCGGGACGATGGTTCAGCAGCCAGTCGCTCGACGGGCCTTGGACCTACGAGCGCAGTGATTCCCTTCCGACTAGTTTCAAGCAGATCCCTCCGGCCTCGCCGGTAGGAGACGCGTTGACGGCTGTGGCCGGCACGAACGAGGCCGATGACGCGGACGCAGACGCGGAAATTCCGCAGACGGCGGCGATCAAGCGCAACGAAGCTAAAACAGAAGTGACTTATGACGGCGCGCCGCAATTCCAGGATATTCCGAGCACGCAGGTGCAGTACGCAGTGAATACGAACTCGTCCGTGCTCAAGATCGGCGATCGCTACTATGTTTGCGACAACGGCGTCTGGTTCGCCGGGCTCACGCCGACGGGCCCCTGGGCAGTTGCCGACAGCGTGCCCGATGCGGTGCAGACGATTCCGCCGAGCGCGCCCGTGTACAACGTCCGCTACGTGCACATTTACGATTCGACACCGGACATCGTTTACGTGGGCTACACACCCGGCTACATCGGCACATACCGATACTACGGAACTGTGGTCTACGGAACCGGCTGGTATTACCGCCCATGGATCGGACCGGTTTACTACTACCCGCGTCCTTACACCTGGGGATTCAACGTCCTCTACAATCCGTGGACCGGCGGATGGGGATTCGCGCTCGGTTACACCACGCCGTTCGTCAACGTGAGCATCGGATGGAGGAGCAGCTACTACCGCTATCCCCCGTATTGGGGAGGTGGAGGATGGTGGGGGCCGGGCGGCTATCGCCCGATCTATCGTCCGCGGCCGGGTTATCGACCGCCGTACCGTCCGCCGCGAAATGTGATGCGGATCCAGCCGATCGGGCGTCCTGGGAGTCCGAACTACGGGAATCGCCCGGGCAAGCCGGGGCGGCCTGGCAGGCCGTCGCCTTACACCCGGGATAATCTCTACGCGCGGCCTGGAAGGCAGGACCGAGTGAAGACAGATTACCGCCCGAAGGGAAAGCAGCCCAAGCCAACTACGCGATTGCCGAATAACGTCTATACGGATAAGAACGGGGACGTTTACCGCCGCAACACTACAGGCAAGTGGGACAAACGCGAGAACGGGAAGTGGGCGAAACCTGCCCCGGCAAATCCCGGAGCGCAGCCAACTACACCTGGCGGGCGGCCCTCGAAACCGGGGACACGTCCGACACCGGGGACGCCGGAGACAAAACCATCAACAGGCAGGCCGAACACGCGTCCGGCACCACAGCCGAGGCCCGGGCAACCGAGCATTCAGCCAGCGCCTTCGCCAAATCAACCGCAGCCGAAACCGACGCCAACGCAACCTTCTACACGGCCGACGAGACCGGCTCCGGAACCCAGGCCGACGACGCCATCGAATCCGTCGATTCAACCTGCGCCGAATAATCCGTCAACGCGGCCGACGCAACCGTCGACGCGTCCGGGCTCAACACCCGGCACGCCGACGATTCAACCTGCTCCTGCACCCGAACTCGATCGTGATGCAAATGCTCGAAAGCGAGCACGCAACTCACGAACAGAGCAACCAAACAACTCGCGGCAATCGCAGCAACCGCGGCAATCGCAGCAACCCAGATCGAATTCGCGACAATCGCAACCATCTAATAATTCGCGAAATTCGTCGACTAATCAGTCGTCGAGAGGCCAGAACAACAAAAACCAGCGGCAACGATAATAGCGCCGCGAGAATCGGAATTCCGGCGCCGACGAGACGCCCGGCTTCACTCGCTTCTCGGGACTACTGTTTGCTGCGCTGAGAAAGATTGGCCTTTCAGGGCGTTACTAGCTCGTAGGATGACGTGAGCTGGATCGCGTTGTGCAGCGTGCGGTAGAGGGGGCAGTTCATTGCGTAGATTCCGTGGACGCGGTCGATGGTGGCGCGCTTTTCTTCTGGGGCTACGAGGCGCATAGCGACGTGGATGCGTCTGATGACCAGGACTCCTTCTTCGAGCTCGACTTCCCCTCTGACGTCCGCCGTCAGTTTGTCGTTGCTTGCATCGATTTGACGCGCTTCCAGCGCGCCTCCGAAGGTGCCCATCATTCAACCAGCGGTTCCGGCGATCACGTAGTCGATCGTGGCGGCGTGCGATTCTTTAATCTTGTCGGGCGGGACTTTGTAATGCTCGGCGATTGCGCCGTGAACGCTGAAGATCACCGGTTGCGGTTCGCCAGGAAGGTGGGCGATACGCAGGGGACCAACTTTGCGTTGAATCTTGACGTTTGAAACGTAGACGACATCGGACATGGATTCCTCCTGGGGCTTTTGATGCATTCTACAGGCGTTCCGAACTATCGCGTGTAGACCTGAATAATCAACAACGACGCCGGCGCTCCCTTGTTTTCGCGAGGTCTCAATCATAGCGACTTGTGGCGCAGGCTGAAGCCTACGCTACTTTGCGCTTACGACGTGCGGGAGCAGATGAGTAATTCAGGCCGGATGCCAGCGGGGCGCTGAATAATTGGGGTCGAACTAGCGACTAGTGGGCGATTAGTGGGACGCGCCAGCGGTGCCTGCGGCGGCGTACTGCGAATTGCGTTCGGCAGCTGAGGCAGCGAAGTAATTCCGCTCGCGAAGCCCGCGGTAAATGCGGCCGGCAATCTGGGAAGCACGAGGACCGCTGGTGCTGCGGCCACCGCCACGGATCAGAACAACGAGCACGATTTTCGGATGAATTTCGTCCGCGTAGGAGACGTACCAGCCGAGGCGTCCGCCGAGCGATTCATCGTTACAGGTGCCGGTCTTCCCGAGCGTGGGACCGAGCGAGTCGTTGCCGTACGGGTCGTAGCTGCGGCGCGCGGTGCCGTACATTACAGCGGCGAGCATGCCCTGACGAAGATCCGGGAGCAGCGGCGCGATATCGAGCTGACGGCGCACGCGCGGCGCGAAATTCAGGCGATCTTCGCTCGTGCGCGGATACTGCAGATAGTATTCGGTGCCGCCATTGGCGAGCGTCGCGGCCAGCGAGGCGAGTTGCAACGGCGTGATGCGGATACCACCGCCGAAGCTGGACATGTGCGCAACGCCACCATACTTCGGCGGGAAGAGCGGCAGCGAGCCGGGCTGCTCTTCGCTGATGTTGTAGCCAACGCGATCGCCCAGG
>DATNKB010000213.1:0-9441 GCA_035603595.1 Candidatus Dormiibacterota bacterium | reverse complement strand
CGCGCGCGGCGGCATCATCATGCCGGGCCTGATCAACGGCCACGCGCACGCGGCCATGAGCCTCTTTCGGGGTATTGCGGACGATCTTTCCCTCGACGAATGGCTCAACAAATATATTTTTCCTGCCGAAGCGCGCAACGTCACCGAGGATTTTGTCGTTTGGGCCACTCGGTTGAGTCTTCTCGAGATGCTCCGCAGCGGAACGACCACCTATTGCGACATGTACTATTTCGAAGATGCCGTTGCGCGGGTGACGAAAGAAGCCGGCATGCGAGGCGTGCTAGCCGAAACGATCATCGATTTCCCGGCGCCAGACAACAAAACGACACAGCAGGCTTTCGACTACACGCAAAAATTCATCGACCACTGGTCGGGCGACCCACTCGTCACCGCTGCAGTCGGGCCGCACTCGATTTATACGCTATCGGAGAAAACGCTCCAGGATTCAGCTGCACTAGCGCGTCGCAACCACGCACCAATCGCGATTCACATCGCGGAAGCACCCTTTGAACTGCAGTTAAGCCGCGAGAAACATGGCGCCACGCCCGTCGCATACCTCGAACGAATCGGCTTGCTTGGACCCGACGTGATCGGCGCTCACTGCGTCTGGGTGGATGCTGCAGACATCGCGATCCTCACGCACTTCGGCGTCGGCTGCACTCACAATCCCTCGAGCAACATGAAAACAGCGGCAGGTGTAATGCCCGTCGTAGATATGCTCGCGGCAGGCCAGGCAATCGGTCTCGCCACAGACGGCGCCGCCAGCAACAACAATCAAGACATGTTCGAGGAAATGGATCTCGCTGCGAAGCTCCAGAAAATCGCGCGCCGCGATCCCCGCGCCCTGCCCGCGCAACAAGTGGTCGAGATGGCGACAATCGGGGGTGCTCGCGCGCTGCACTTGGAAAAACAAATCGGCTCGCTCGAAGCCGGTAAGAAGGCAGACTTGATCGTCGTCGAAACCGGCGCACCGCACTCCACGCCGCTGTACACCGTCTACTCGAGCCTCGTATATGCCCAGAAGTCCGCGGACGTGAGAACAGTCGTCATCAACGGCAAGATCGTAATGGAAGATCGCCGCATGCTAACTCTCAACGAGCCCGAAATCCTCGCCAAAGCAGGGGAATATAAGAAGAAAGTCGAAGTTTCGCTCGCAGCGCCCCCTGCAAAATAAATCCCGTCAGCCTGGGTGGACCGCCTTATTTCAAAGCCGAGATCGTTCTTTGCCGCTGCGTTTTTACGGCGATCGATCGCAGAGTGTCTGGAATGTTCTTATTCGTAGTCAGTAGCTTCAGGTCATTTGCGTTCAGCCGAGGCAGCAAGTGAAGCGAAATGTCGAGCGGGGTCTTCGGATTGTTCACCAGATTTTTCATGATCACATAGCTCTTGATGAATTTCCGCGTCAGAGAAATTACCCGGAACACTTCTTCCGACAGATTCGTCATCTTGGCGAACGCTTCCACTTCCATATCCGTCAGCCGCGGCGATTGCAGCACGCAGCGCTGCACCAGCTTGTTGGGATCCTTGATCAGGATCATTCGCGCCTCGCGGTTCCCCTTCAGAGCCAATGTGAGCCGCTGCACTACGTTCATGTGCGCCACTTGCTTCAGCAACGTCTCGCGCTTAACAGGATCGGGTTCTGCGTCCTTGGCCGCGTCTTCAAGGTCTTTCGCAGAAATCGGTTCGTTCTTGTGAATTTCCGCGAGGAGAGATTGCTGCTCGGCGGTTGCGCCCTGTGATTGCACCAAAGCTGTCGCCAGATGCTCGTCCAAACTGAGCCGTTCCATATTGTCGAGCAGCGCCTGAATTCCGACTGCGGTTAAGTGTCGCGCCACACGTGTGACCAGCGCAGCCGGACACGCCTCATTTTTCGCCAGCGCATCGGCCACCCCGGGCTTTTCGCCAATCTGATCCGCACAATATTTGAACAGATGCGCATCCGCATCCGGCCGCCCAAGCGCCGCCAGAAAACTCTCCAGCGGTAGCGTCACCAGCACGCTTCGCGCGCGTTCTGCGATCCCTTCGTCCGCATCGGCGGCAAGCACCGCCAGCAATTCCGCCCGATCTTCCGGCGAAAGCGAAATCCCTCCAGAGCAGACCGCAAGCTTCCGCTCCGGACGCGCGTGCCCCGACCGGATCTCTGCTCGCACTTCCGCGCTAATGGGAATCTCCGGCAGGCGCTTTCAAATCATTTCGCGTGAGCTTGACGCTTCCCGGCAGTCCTAATTGCCCGAACGCTCCCACCCGACGGCCGTTCAGTTCCAGAACGATCGCGCTCGAATCGCTCGAGGTGATCTCAAATGCGTCGTGTGCCTCAAACAGCCGTTTGTCGCCCGCATCGATCGACCCGCTAAAAATAGTGGCGCCATCCGCTACGATCGTCACATCAACGAGCTTGCTCGTTTGCAGCGTGAGTTCCAGCGGATCAGCCGCGGCCGCTCCCGCAGACGCAGCGGCTCCGTCGCTCGCCTTCGAATTCTGCACCGCACTATTGCCCGCAGCAGCAGCCCCCACGCCGGACGCGCCCGAAGCAGCGTCATTCGCTCCGCTCGCCGCATCGCCGGACGTTGCCGAACCCGCAGCCGCCGGCTTCCAGTGCAGCCGCTCCGCAATCTTTCCTCCATAACGCGCATAGGCGAGCGTCACGCCCGCGAGAATCACCACCAGCACAATCCCCGCCACGATAGCCGGCTTCCAATTCCGAGGCATCTCCATTGGTGGGTCAGGCACCACGCCCGCTTCCACTCTGCCTCGCGTCTCGAGCGCGTACTCCGCCACCATGCTGTCTTCATCCAGCCCGAGATAGCGCGCCACCGACCGAATGAATCCGCGATTGAACACTCCGCCCGGCAGCGACTCCCAACGGTCGCTCTCAATCGCTTCCAGAAATCGCGTGCTGATGCGTGTCGCGGCAGACACCTCCGCCAGCGAAACGCCTCTCATCTCCCGCTCGCGCTTCAAGTGTTCGCCAAAAGGTGTCGATGACATTCCAGAGGGCCGCAGCCAAGGAAAATATAGGCGTCGGTCGCGGGTGTGTCAATCACACCAGGCTGAATAATCGCCAACGCTCCCTGATTGGCCTTAGGTCAAACCTCTCGCGATGCCCATTGCAGTTACTGAAAATGGCCTCTTATAATGTCAGAGTTGCCCGATAAGACCCCAGACCCGAGCCCACGTCCACCGACTGAACCGGTCCGCAGGGCGAATGACGGCAAGCCTTTCGGCGGCGTCGAACGGCGCCGAAGTGCGCGCGCAGTGCCTGAAGCCGCGGAAGCCTCTCAAGCCACCGAAGTCACTGTTTTCCACGAGCTTGGCAAAGCCCTCACCTCGTCCCTGCAGCTCGATCAGGTTTTGCGCACCATCATGGAGAAAATCAACGAAGTTCTCCGCCCGGATACCTGGTCGCTCCTTCTCATGGACGTGGACAAAGGCGAGCTGTACTTCCAGATTGCCACCGGCGTCGGCGCCGAAGCCCTGAAAGATGTCCGCATCAAACTGGGACAGGGCCTCGCCGGATGGGTCGCACAAACCGGTGAAGTGGTCGTCGTTCCCGACACATCAAAAGATTCGCGTTTCTTCGCGCAAGTTGACGAACGCACAAAAATGGAAACGCGCTCGATCGTCGCCGTTCCCGTGCGCTTCCGCGACCATTGCCTCGGCGTCATCGAGCTCATCAATTGCATCGGCCCGGAAGGTTTCAGCAAACGCGACCTCGCGCTGCTCGAAGCACTCGCCGACTACGCCGCGATCGCAATTGAGAACGCGCGCCACGTGCAGCGCATCCACGAACTCACCATCACCGACGATTGCACCAGCCTCTACAACGCGCGCCACCTGAATTTCATGCTCGATACCGAGCTCTACCGCTCGCATCGCTACGCCTTCGAGTTCTCGCTGATATTCATTGATCTAGATCACTTCAAGAATATAAACGACACCCATGGCCACCTGATGGGCTCGAAGCTCCTCGCCGAAATCGGCTCGGCCATCAAAGAGAAGTGCCGCATGATCGATCTCGCCTTCCGCTACGGCGGCGATGAGTTCGTCATCCTGCTGCCGCAGACCTCCAAAGAAAACGCCCTCGGCGTTGCGCGCCGCTTGCACACTTTGATTCGCGAAGCCGTCTGGCTGAAGGAGCCGGGCCTCAACGTGCAAATCACCGCCAGCGTCGGCGTCGCCTCCTATCCCACCGACTCGCGCACCAAAGCCGAGCTCCTCCATCTCGCCGACGAAGCCATGTACCTCGTCAAGAACACCACGCGCGACAGCGTAGCAGCCGCCGGTGTCGGTCTCCTCCAGCATTCCGAGTAACGCTTCCCACCCATCGCTCCGCCTGAATTTTGCACAACTGCCGCACGGCTCCTTGATTCACCCGTGTCACCGTGTTAGTCTGCGCCCACGCTAACACTTACATTTGCAACAAAATCAAGCCGGAGGCGAGCGAGAATTCATGGCTAACGAAGCGCTGGGAATGATCGAGACCAAAGGCCTGGTGGGCTCGATTGAAGCGGCCGATGCCATGGTGAAAGCCGCCAACGTGATTCTCATCGGCAAGGAATACATCGGCGCAGGTTACGTCACGGTGATGGTCCGCGGCGATGTAGGCGCAGTAAAAGCTGCCACGGACGCCGGCGCCGCCGCAGCCCGCCGCGTCGGTGAACTCGTGGCCGTCCACGTAATCCCGCGCCCGCACGAACTAGTCGAAGACATTCTGCCCGGCGGCGGCCTCTCGCGTAAGAAGTAGCTTTAGCTTGAGTCTTTCGGTCTTTGCTTTGAGTATTTCTCGACCTGAGCCCCCGCTTCAGCACGGGGAGCAGAAGTAGCTCGGTTCGAGCCTTTCGGTGGGAGCCCCCTGCTTCAGCAGGGGGAGCTGGACTTCAGTCCAGCGAAAAAGCAGTCGCATCGAAATGGGCTTTAGCCCCGGGAACTTTCTTTGAGCCTGCGCGATCGCGACCTGATTTCCATCCAAGAATCCCGCTATGCCGTCGAGCGGGCCCACGAAGCCCAAAAGAAGTTCGCCGCATTTTCCCAACAGCAAGTTGACGCCGTCGTAGAAGCCTGCGCCAACGCAGCCACCGAAGCCGGCGAATCGCTCGCCCGCCTCGCCGTCGAAGAAACCGGCTACGGCAACGTTCCCGACAAAATCACAAAGAATCGCCTCGCCTCGATTGACGTCCCGCGCGCCATTCGCAACATGCGCACCGTCGGCATAATCCGCGAAGACCGCGAAAAGGGAATCATCGAAATCGCCGCGCCCGTCGGCGTCGTTGCCGCGGTGATTCCTTCAACCAATCCCACTTCCACTGCCATCTACAAGACGCTCATCTCGCTCAAAGCGCAGAACGCAATCGTCCTCAGCCCCCACCCCACCGCGATGCGCTGCATCTGCGAATCCGCCGCCGTGCTGCGCCAAGCCGCCCTGAAAATGGGCGCCCCCGAAGATCTCATCACCTGCCTCGAACACCCCACTATGCAGGGCACGCAGGAGCTGATGAAGAATCGGCTCACCGGAGTAATTCTCGCCACCGGTGGCACAGGTCTCGTCCGCGCTGCCTACAGCTCAGGCCGTCCAGCCTACGGCGTCGGTCCCGGCAATGTTCCCGCTCTGATCGAGCGCACCGCCAATGTGAAGAAAGCTGTCGCCGATATTTTCGCCGGCAAGACCTTCGACTACGGCACCATCTGCTCATCTGAGCAAGCGATCGTCACCGAAGAAGCCATCCGCGAGCAGGTGCTCGAAGAGTGCCGCAAGCAGGACGCATATTTTCTCTCCGCCGATGAAATAGCCCGCCTCGGCGCGCTCGTTTTTCTCGGCGGTGCACACGTTCCTAACACGCAGGTTGTCGGGCGCCCAGCCACTACGATCGCCGAAATGGCAGGCGTCAAAGTTCCACCCTCGACGCGCGTCCTGATCGCTCAGCTCGACGGAATCGGCCGCGACGTCCCTCTCTCCGCCGAAAAGCTTTCGCCGATCCTCGCATTTTATTCCGCGCCGAATCTATCGGCTGCGATTGGCATCTGCGTCCGCCTGCTCGAACACGGTGGCGCCGGCCACACCGCGTCCATCCACTCCCAAAGCGAAGCCGCCGTAAAGCAATACGGCCTCGCCATCCCTGCATTCCGCATCGCCGTCAACACCTCATCGGTCCACGGCTCCATCGGCTACTCCACAAATTTGTTTCCAGCAATGACTCTCGGCTGCGGTTCCCCCGGTGGCAACATCACCTCCGACAACATCGGCCCACAACATTTGATGAACGTAAAGCGCGTCGCCTGGGAATCCCGCCCCGTCGAGCACCGCACAATCCCAGCCGATCAACGCTTGGTAGCAATGTCTGTGCCGGTACAAAAATCCGCCGCCGCAAGCGCAGGTGCCTCGGGCACTCCCGCAAGCTCTGTTTTTTCGGCTGCAGGTTTTTCGGGCCGTGATCTTTCAGGTGTAGGTTCTTCAGTTGCGGGTGCCCCATCCTTCGCGTCCTCTGCGAAGGGTGGGGATTTTGACTCTGACTTACGCCAGGGCACGGCTTCAGCCCCTGAGGCAATTGCTTTGAAGGCGACGCTTTCTCCAATCGTCGCCGCAGCCGCCGCACTAGCACCCGTACCCGACCGCCAAACAATCGCTCGCATCGTCGAACAAGTTTTCACCGCACGCGGCATCCCCCGCCGCAGAGCCTCAGCCGTCACGTCTCTCGATGTTCGTCACGACACGGCTGTAGCCGTGCCGAAACCGGATGCGGAAAAGGTAACTTCCGCTCCCGAGCCCTCTCCGAAAACTGCGCCAATTCCAAACGTCGCTCCCCCAACGCCCCATCCACTCCCCCCACCCGTCGAAGTCGCTGAATTCCTCAGCGAAAACGACGTCCGCATGGCCCTCACCCGCGATCGCAAACTCTACATCGGCCCCAAAACAATCCTCACTCCCTCCGCCCGCGATCTAGGCAACGAACACGACATTTTCGTCATGACCGACATTGTGCCTGCGATAAAAAAGCGCCGCTTCGAGTAGCGTAGGCTTCAGCTTGCGCCTCCGTAACAAGCTCTCAAGCGTAGATGTCTTCCTCCCGACAAAAATCGCAGTCTTGCCCTTGGTTTAGCAGGCGCATCGAATGTCGCTAGGGCCTCGCATTCACATGCATCCCATCGAAACACCCATCAACCTCGTTAATCATTCTCCCATCTTTTTATGCTTGAATAGACCCGGGGAAACATCCGAGGGAATCCATGGCCGCACTGAACGATGACCGCAATAATCGCAACACCGAAGACCGCTGCGGAAAATGTGGCGCCGATATCGACCCGACGCGCCGCGTCGACTTCACCCTGAAAGACGGCACCCGCGTCTGCGACTCCTGCTTCGTAAAAGGCACCCGCAGCCCCACACACGCAAAGGAAACGCCGTACAATTAGTTCGGTCTTTCGCTCAGCGCCAAGATTTCATTGCGGGCCCTTGCTTTTCCCGGTGCCAGCAACTCTGTTAGAGTTTCCGCCATGCTGGCCTTGCTGCAGGACTTGGTCCGCCACAAAGCGCACGCCAATGCCTCCCTGTTGAGGGCCGTTCGTAATCACGAAGCCGCCGCTCGCGACACGGAAATTCGAGCGCGACTGCATCACGTCATTTTGGCAAACCGCTTCTGGTTTTCTCTGATGCGCGGAATTTCATTTCAGCCGGAGCATGAATCGCATGTCCCCGACTCGCTGGGAGAAGTTGCCGAGGTCTACCGGAACACTCACTCTCAGGAACTCGAGTGGATCGCTGGTATTCAGAACGCTGACCTCGCAAGAACAATCGAAACGCCGTTCATTCTTGGCCAGACGTTTTCAATCGAACAGACACTCTTGCAAGTATGCCTGCACAGCCACGGTCATCGCGCACAATGCGCCACCAGGCTCCGCCAACTTGGCGGCATTCCACCGTCCATGGATTTTATTCTGTGGCTAAAAGACAGACCCGGCCCCGATTGGATCTGAGGCTGGAATCAAAGCTCCCGAATTGATGGCCGTTGTGTTTCACCGGAACCTTTTGCCTGCGGGATTCTTCAGAGCTGAAACCGATTCCTACATGCAAATCCGTATTGTCACGATTGCTAGACTCAAACTGTGCGATTGTAGGCGTTTGCCAAAGGTCGAATCGGCGGGTGCGTCGTCATGACATCAAAAATCCCAGTGCCGATTCCAGAGGCCGAACAACGCTCTCAGCGCGGCAAGCTCGAGAAAGCTCTGCGTCGCTTCTTCGCAATTCTCGGTCCCGGCCTCATCACCGGTGCCGCGGATGACGACCCCTCCGGAATTTCCACGTACTCCGTCGCCGGCGCGGCCTACGGCTACGCCACCCTCTGGGTCGCCCTCATTACATTTCCGTTGATGACCGCTGTGCAGTTGATGTGCGCGCGCCTCGGCATCGTCACCGGACGCGGGTTGGCAGCTTCAGTCCGCATGTATTACCCGCGCTGGGTGCTGTGGGGCGCATGCCTGATTCTCGCGGTCGCCAACATCATCAACATCGGCGCCGACCTTGGTGGTATGGCAGAGGCGACGCAACTCGTCACTCATATTCACATGCTGGTGTGGATTCCAATTTATGCGGTCCTCATCGTTGTCCTGATGTTCTGGGCTTCCTACAAACTGATGGCGGGAATCTTCAAGTGGATGACGCTGGTCCTCTTCGCGTATGTCTTTGCCTCATTTTACGCGCATGTTGATTGGAGACGCGCGCTGATCGTCACGTTCGTCCCGCATCTCGAATTCTCCCGCGGCTTCCTTTCAGTCCTCGTAGCAATTCTCGGCACGACGATCTCCCCCTATCTCTTCTTTTGGCAAGCCGCCGAAGAAGTGGAAGAGAAGCGCGAAAAGATCGAAAATCACGCGCCCAAAAAATCGGTAGGCTACCAGTTGAAGTGCGCGCGCACAGACACGCTCTCCGGAATGCTCTTCTCAAATCTAATCATGTATTTCATCATCCTCACCACCGCTGCCACCTTGCACGCCCACGGCAAGACCGACATCACTACCGCACGCGAAGCCGCCGAAGCACTTCGCCCCCTGGCCGGCAATGGCGCATACCTGCTCTTTACCCTCGGACTGATTGGAACTGGAATGCTGGGCGTGCCAGTCCTCGTCGGTTCATGTGCCTACGCGATCTCCGAAGCGGCTGGCTGGCGCGCGTCCGTCGCCGACAAGCCATATCAAGCGCGCAAATTCTATGCGGTGATGGCAGTCGCGATGGTGCTCGGTCTCGCGCTGAACTTCCTCGGCTTGAACGCCGTAAAGATGCTTTTCTTCTCCGCGGTAATGAACGGCCTGCTCGCGCCCCCGCTGATCCTTCTTGTGATTCTGCTAACCAGCAGCCGGAAGGTAATGGGTCAGCGGACCAACTCGCCGCTCCTGAAATCGCTAGGCTGGGTGACGTTCGCGATCATGACGGCCGCCGCCGTCGGCATGCTG
>DATNKB010000212.1:0-8175 GCA_035603595.1 Candidatus Dormiibacterota bacterium | reverse complement strand
CTTCGCACCGTCAATGAGCTTGGCGATGCGCTCACGCGCATTGCCGACCGCCCAGATCATGTGCGCGCCTTCGCCCGGATCGAAGTGATGCCGGTGCCAATCTGCTTCGAAACCGTCTATCACTTCTTGCACCTCGTGCTTATGCTTCGTGCGGATGGCGTAGTCGCGGGTTTCTTCAAGGTTCTCGGTATCCCAGTTCAGCGAGTGGATGAATGCAACTTTCGAATCCACCACCATAGACTTCTCATGTGTGACCGGAAATTTCGGGTTGCTGTCCATCACTTCGACACCTGCCAACAATAGTGCTGCCCTCGTTGCTTTGTTCTCGCCGGTCCCGTCGCGCCGGATCGGATTCAGCATCACGCGAACTTTGACGCCGCGCTTGTGGGCCGCAATCACTGCTTTGCGCATGGCAGGATCGGAAAAAATGAACATCTTGATCCGCAGCGATTTCTTGGCCTTAGCAATGGCCTTGAGAAACGCTTTTGGCGAATCATCGGGCAGGACAATCAAGTGTCGCGACATCGCCGAACGTTCCCCTTTAGGAGTTGGCAGGCGCTGCTTGCAGCGCCCTCTTCGCCCGCAGCATGGACGGACTTTCATGCAGCGAAGAATCGGTGAACTGCGTCCGGTGCATCTCCGCGTACAAACCGTTTACCGTCATCAATTCGTCGTGCGTACCCTGCTCCGCCACCACGCCGTCTTTCAAAACGACTATCTTGTCCGCGTCGCGAATCGTCGACAAGCGGTGGGCGATCATGATCACGGTGCGATTTTTCATCAGCTCCTCGAGAGCTTCAATTACGGTGCGCTCCGATTCGCTGTCGAGCGCGGCGGTCGGCTCGTCGAGCAATAAAATCGAGCTATTGCGCACGAACACGCGCGCGATGCCGATGCGCTGGCGCTGGCCGCCGGAGAGGGCCTGCGCGCCTTCGCCAACCATGGTGTCGTATCCGGCAGACATTTTCTGAATGAACTCATCGGCGTTCGCAGCCTTGGCGGCTGCAATCACCTCTTCGCGCGTGGCGCCCGGCCGGCCGAATGCAATGTTTTCGGCTACAGTTCCGCGAAACAAGACGGTGTCCTGGAGGACATAGCCAACCTGATTTCGAAATGGCTGCAGCTTCAAGTCGGCGACATCCGTGCCGTCAATGCGAATCGTGCCGTTTGTCGGATCGTAGAAGCGCGGGATCAGGCTCATCACGGTGGATTTTCCGCTGCCAGTCGGTCCCACGATGCCAACCATCTCGCCGGCCTTCACAGCGAACGAAACATCCTTCAGCACAGGCTGGTCTGGCTGGTAGTGGAATGCGACGTGATCGAATATGAGGCCTTCAGTCAATGGAGGCGGGTCGACTGCGTCGGCGCGTTCCGGCGTAATCACGTCCGTCTGCAAAAGCGCCTGGACTCGTTCCACGCCCACTGCGGCCTGAGCCATTGTGTTCGACATCTTCGCCAGGTCCTCCACTGGCTTGAAGAATCGGCTCAAGTAGGCGAGGAATACGGTCAGGTCGCCAACGGTCATAGCGCCGCGCATGATCAACGCCGCACCGCGGGCGAGCACGATGCCGGTACAGGCGGCCACCGCTACGTTGACGACAGGCGAGAGCGAAGACTTGATGCGCCGCGCCCGCAAGGCGGCCTGCACCGAGGCTTTGCTGACAACTTCGAGTTGCTTCTGCTCGAGCTCCTCCTGTCCAAACGCCTGCACGACGCGCATCGATTCGAGACCTTGCTGCACGGCCGAGACGATGTTGCTTTGCTTCTTGCGGACTTCGTGAGTGGCCTGTTTTACGGCGCGCTTGAAACGCGAGACGAATAGGAGCAGAAAGGGCGTCAGCCCCAGAGCGATCAGCGCAAAATCCCAGTTGAGCCAGAACATCAGGCCTACCATGCAGACAATCGTCAGCAGATCGACGGCGATGCCCAGCGTGGAGGAACTCGCGAACTGCTGAATGGTATCGACGTCGTCGGTAATGGTGCTCAGCATCGCGCCGGTCTGATGGCTGTCGTAATAGCTCAACGAAAGTTTTTGCAGATGGTGGTATGTGCGCATGCGCAGGTCATGGGCAATCCATTGGCCCACGCTTTCCGTGTAGTAGTTCTGAATGTAGGACGCGATAGCTCCGATGAGCGCAATCGCCACGAGCGCGAGAGCCGCCAGCGTGGCGAGCCTCATCTGCGGCTGATTCAACATCAGGGGCTCGATGAGATGCGCCAGCCATTTCGGCAGTGGACGATGGCTGACCACTGAATCGAGAATCACTTTCAGCGGCCAGGGAGCCGCCAGTGCAGCGGCCGTCTGCACCAGCATCGCCACCAACACGACGCTCAACGCCGCGCGATACGGGCGAATCAAGTCGCGAATCAATCCGAACAAGCGGCTTCCTCCTACAACGCCCTAAGGCCAGGGGATGAGCGTAACCAACGGGCGATGCAGAATCCAGCGAAGAATATTGGGCAAATCTTCCCGGCGCCGCCATAATGAGACAGGAATTTAGCGGTGCGGAACTTGTCCAGTCGATAGGGGGCGCGGCCGTTCCACTCGGAACACCAATGACAAACTTCGGTGAGTATCAGGACGAAATCTACCTTGCGGGTTTAAGCGGCAAGCTTCCCAAGCTGCCCGTGGATTTCGCGACCCTCGAGAAGCGGGCTCACGCGGCGATGCCGCCGTCGCTGGTGTCTTACGTGGCTGGTGGCTGCGGGGACGAACACACACAAAGAGCGAATGTGAGTGCATTTGAGCACTGGGGAATAATTCCGCGGATGCTGGCTGCGCGGCCGGTTCGAGACCTCTCGATAAAACTATTCGGGATGGAACTGCCTACGCCGATCTTCATGGCGCCCATCGGGGTGCTTGGGCTTTGCGCGCAAGATGGTCACGGAGACCTGGCTGCCGCCCGGGTTGCAGCGCGAAGCAAGATTCCGATGATTGCCTCGACGCTCACGATCGATCCCCTCGAAGTGGTCGCCAAGGAGTTCGGAGGAACTCCAGGCTTTTTCCAGCTCTACACCCCGAACGACCGCGCGCTGGCGGAAAGTTTCGTCGAAAGGGCCGAAGCGGCCGGGTTCAAGGGGATCGTCGTGACGCTGGACACCTGGATTACGGGATGGCGTCCTCGGGATCTGAATCAATCGAATTTCCCGCAGCTGCGCGGCCATTGTTTAGCGAATTATTTCTCTGATCCTCGATTCCGCGCCAAGCTGGAGAAATCTCCGCAGGAAGATCCTCGCGCGGCGATCCTGGCATGGGCGAAGGTGTTTGCGAATCCGATGACGTGGGAGGATCTCCCGTGGCTGCGTTCTCTGACCAAGTTGCCGCTACTGCTGAAGGGTATTTGCCATCCCGACGACGCGCGCAGAGCGATTGATGGCGGAGTTGATGGGATTTACTGCTCGAATCATGGCGGAAGGCAGGCAAATGGCGGCATCGCGACGATCGATATGCTTCCCGGTGTGGTGAAAGCGGCGGGAAATACTCCGGTGCTGTTCGATTCCGGCGTGCGCTCGGGCTCAGATGTGGCGAAAGCGCTTGCGCTGGGAGCAACTGCGGTGGGCGTTGGGCGTCCGTATTGCTATGGCCTGGCGCTTGATGGAGTGGACGGAATTATTCACGTGCTGCGCTCCATTTTGGCCGAGGCGGACTTGCTGATGGCCATTGATGGCTATCCGACGATTGCAGATTTGCGCAATGCGGCGGTGCGACTGCCGTTGTGAGTGCGTTCAACGCGATTTAAGCGGCTTTTTTCGAGCTGTCCTTCAAAAGACCCAGCCGCACGAGGCTTTCGGCTGTCGCGACGATGGCTTCTTCATTCGAACGGGGCGCCCAGCCCAGAATGCGCCTGGCCTTTTCGTTGGTGGCGTTCTTCTTTTTGCCTAGCTCGGGCAGGATCTGCTTTGCTGCGGGATCTTTTATCGCAACAAGGCGCACCATCCAGTTGGGCACTTGCCGTATGGGAACCCTTCTGGCAGCCGCGCCAATACGGTTCTTCAGCACCTTGGCGATTTCCTGCATTGACATGAAATCACCGGCAACGGCTAGGAAGCGTTCGCCCTTGGCGGCGGGATGAGTCATGGCGCGAATGTGCAGATCGGCGACGTCGCGCACATCGACGACGCCGAAATAGAGCCGCGGGGCGCCTGGCATGGCGCCGTCCATCATGCGTTGAACGATTAGAATCGAGGCCGAATAATCGGGCCCCAGGACCGGGCCGAATACGCCGACAGGATTGATAACAGAAAGCTCGAGGTTGCCGCCTTCGGCGGCCATGAAATTCCACGCCGCGTGTTCGGCCAAGGTTTTCGATTTTGTGTAGGGAAGGACGTCGCCGCAATTTGGATCGGTCCAGTCCTGTTCGGTGAACGGCTCGTTGCGCTGCTTATGGCCGTAGCCGACGGCGGCGAATGAAGAGGTGAGCACCACGCGCTTGACGCCGGCATCGCGCGAGGCGCGGAGCACACGGAGCGTGCCTTCGCGTGCGGGAACTATCAGCTCGTTCTCGTCCTTGGGGACGCGTTCGGGAAGTGGTGACGCGACGTGCAGCACATATTCGCAGCCGGCGACGGCTTCCGGCCAGCCTGCATCGTTTGTGAGATCGGCGGCAACGAACGAAAGGCGATCGCCAGTCTGAGCTCCACCTTCTTTCAACATCGCGCGTACGTCGCCTTCGCGCTTCAAGTTTCTTATCGTGGTGCGGACCTGATGGCCCGCGGCGAGGAGCTGCAGAATAGTATGGCTGCCGATAAAACCTGACCCGCCTGTAACGAGGATTGTGCTCATTGACTATCTCCTTCATTCGATTGGATGCGGGGCAAGGGTCGCAGTCTCAATTCTTCTGGGGTTTTGGCAAGTACCTTCCTGGCCAACGCCTTTGCTTATGGGACGGACAATCCTGACGACCAATTTATTTTGGTGGATCGTTGGGGACTGTGTAGGGTTTGCCGTCACGCAGATAGAGCCGGTTGGCTTCCTCGCGAGTGAACGGGCGCGCGCCGCGGCGGCCGAAGACGGATATTTGATTGCCGCTTTCGTCGACGGCACGATCGCGGTCGGTCCCTTTCGAGACTGAGAGCGCAGGGCCACGGGTGCGATACGTGGCGATGAGTTTGGGAGTGGGCCGCGGGCTGAAACCGTAGGAATTTTGCGAGTCTTCGGGCGACAGGATTTGCAGGACACGAAGACCGTTGCGACCGTCAGCGACAAAGGCGAACGCGCTCGCGTCAACCATTCCGATTTTGATGTCGCGGGTGTCGGTTAGTTTACCGTCCGCGGTAAAAATTTGATCGAGCTTCGGTTCTTCGGGCTTTTGCACGTCGATGATGGCGATGCCCTGTTTGCCGGCCGCGACGTAAGCATAGGTGCGGGCGACGTAAACGTTGCGTCCGTCTTCCAGGGGCACGAGCGCAGCCGAGACGAGGCGGGGATTGCCGAGATCGGAAACGTCGAGGGTTTTTAGCCCGGCGCGATCGACGACGAAAGCGTAGCGGAACTGGATCGCGATTCCTTGCGGCGAGTCTAGGGCAGGTGCGCCGATTTCGGCGGCGACGCGGGGCCTAAGAGGATTGTCGAGGTCAACGACAACCAAGCCGCGATCGCAAAGGATGTAGGCGTACGTGCCGGCGATCGTGATGCGACGGGCGCCATTCAAAATTCCACCGGGGTTGAAGGCCAGGGCGCGCTTCAGGAAATTATCCCGCGGGTCGCCGTTGAGAAGCGTGCTGACGCCCGGAGTCTTGCTTTTGGGATCAGGATCGCCGATGACGACGAGGCCTTCGTATTTGTCCGCGACGTAAAGAAAAGCGTAAAGCGGATGAATCGGCTGCTCTTCGTTTTCGGGGTTGTGGGTGCGAGCGGGATCGACGGCGAGCGTCGACGGACTCGCGATGGCGGTGGCATATTTCGTTTTTACGTAGAGGCGCTGGCCGAGAGGGGAAACCGGCGCTGTCACTGCGCGCTCGGAGAAGTTCTTGTTGTCGATGTTTGCGACATCGTACGCGCGGAATCCGCCCGTGCCGAGCGCGGCATAGAGATACTCACCGCGAAGCTGGACGTCGAGAACCTCGCCATCGTGATGATAGGCTTCTTTCAACTCGCGATCTCGCGCGAGGTGCTGCTGATAATCCTGCGGGTATGCGACGCGCTGCAAATAGCTGCCAATGATGGCCGGGGGCTCGTCATGCTCGGCGACAGCAATAGCGTCGAAACCTTTTGCACCGTCGGCCACATAAATATAGCGGCCCATGAAATTCAGCAGGTTGGTGCCTTGAAGCAATACTTGCGACATCCAGGCGTTGTTGTCGTTGCGATTCGAGATGTGACAATCGTCGCAGCCTTTCGTTTCCTTTCCGCGAACCGTGTGTGGGACAAATGTGCTGAACGCGGTGCCGCTCAGGCCCTCGGCCGAGACCGTTTGCTGCGTGTAGTAAATCCAGTCGCGATTTTGATTTTGAGAGCTGACGAGAATCGCGCACGAGGACCGAACCGGGGCGACACGATGGCCGGTCACGGTACCGTCGATTCCGAGCATGAAACCGTCATCGCGAAGGACTTGAAAATCGTACGCCGTCCAGTTGCGCGTCAGCAGGCCTTCGTTGTGCAGCATCGGCTTGCGTTGGTTCGCCATCATCGCGAGATGGCAGCCGAAGCAATTCGGCGTCCAGGAAGTGTGGCAGGCGTAGCAAGTCATACGGCTATTGGCGTGCGCGAGTTGCGATGAATCGGCGGGGAGCGAGCCCCAGGTCTTTCCGTCGGTGCGGATCGTTTTAGCCCAGCGGGATTTTTCGCTGTAGTGAGTATTCCCTGGCGTGATGGTGTCCAGCACCTGCACCACTTCCCATTCTTTATCCGGCTCAACCATCGAGCGCTGGAAGAGTTTGCCTTCGCGATATTCAAAGCGACGGGCATTCCAGGGAGTGCGCAACGAATCGAAGTGAGTTCCGCCGGCGGGTGACGCGGGACCAGAAGAAATCAGCGTGGCGCGTTTCTCGATCGTTCCGTGGCAATCGGTGCAGTCGAGTTCGATCGCAGCGCGTGGCTCGGCGTAAAGTTTGCCGGTTCCGTGGGAATCCTGTTCGAAATGGCAATCAATGCAGTGCATTCCTTTTTCGAGATGAATGTCCGCCAGGTGAACGGCCTTCTGGAATTTTGCGGGATCGTCGGGGGCGACGACTTTATTTTCGGTATCAAGTAAATTTCCCTTGCGATCGCGTTTGTAGACGGCTCGAAAAACCCAGCCGTGGCTGTGAAAATCTGCGAATTGAGTTTGCTTCAGTTGGGAATTAAATTCTGGCGAGCCGAGTTTTTCGAGGAAATCGAGATTCGACCATAGGCCGCGCGCCGCCGCGCCTTCTGGATTCCTGAGTGCCAGCTCATATTTCTCTTCATTTGTTGGATTGTGCTGGTTGCGCGGATACATCGCTTCGCCGTCGGATTCGTTGTCCCACCACGTGTACCCGAAATACGTGGTCTCCATATTCGTTCCCGGATGGACATGGCAGATCATGCATTGGCTCGACGGAATGGCTCGCGTGAAACTATGGCGGATGGGATGGCCGGATTCATTCTTCGAGATGGTTGGGTCGGAAGAGGCGCTTTCTCCCATGTGTCCAAAGCGCGCGTAAGGCCCTGAATGTGCCGGAGAGCGATCGTTTGCATACACGACGTGGCAGGCCGTGCAGCCGCTGCCGCGATAGTCGCCTGGTTCGTCGTTGGTGCCGGGTAACGAGAGCAGCGGATCGAGCAAGCGGGTCTTCTGAAGGCCGAGAAAAACGGGGTCGGTGCGAAGCAGAGTGCCGAACCCGCGTTCACCTAGTTTGTCGTCGGGGCGTCCGGATTCTTCCTCGCGATCAGGGTTGCCGATTTCGCCTTTTTTCTCGCCCCCGCGCTCAAAAACACGCAGGACGTTTCCGGGTTGTGATATTTCCCAGCGCTCGAGCGGAGTGAGTTCTGGAAGAATTCCCTTCTGGCGGATTTCGTCGGGAGTGGGGGCCGGGACTGTGCGGATTCCTTGAGGCACGCCGGAAGACGAGTAGCTTTCGCCGAAGCGCGCATTTTTCAGAGGGAACGAGCCGTTATTGTAAAGCGCGGCTCCCCAAAGCATCGCTCCGTGCGTCATCATGCTGGTTTTTACTTTCATGACTTCCGGTGCGTGACACCCGGCTGTGCCACAGGTT
>DATNKB010000211.1:0-2674 GCA_035603595.1 Candidatus Dormiibacterota bacterium | reverse complement strand
GTCGTCGATGAGGCGGGTGAGTTCGGGTATCTCGCTCGACGAGAGGCCGCAGAACAACATGGAAACGACCAGAGCCAGGCAGAACCGGTGGCGCGTATAGCAGGCCAAATTCATCTCGACTTGTTTATACATCGAACATTCTGCCAACTCAACCCTCGAAATCGTCCGCAACCGCTGAGCCTCTGTCGTTTTCGATTTTTTTTCACTCAGAATCAAATCGCGAGGCCCAGGGTTGTCCGGGCCGATAAAATGGTATAATGATTAAAGTAGCCTCGCCGAGAGGTGCCGTTAATCTACGGTACCGCGATTAAAAATCATCTTAACCTGCAGAAACAAAAAGACTTGAATATTTCTAATCGGCGGTAAACCGTTTTCTGGTCCCGGTCCATTCCTAGAGAATCTCCTAGAGAATCGACTCAATTTCAGAATCAATCGCGAAATGCGTCTGTGGAAATCCATTGATCTCGTAAGCTTCGCCGCTGTCGTTGCGGAATTGAAAAAACCGGCTGATATGATAGTCCTCGTCGAGTATGTCGAAGGCCTTCTCTGCCTCGGAGCGCGCCAACCCCAACGACGAAATGGCTATGAATTTCCCATAGCCGCCAGCAACGGCCAGATATTTTCTTACGAGTTCACTCAACGTCATCGCTCATTTCCAGAATGCTAGAAGATCAGATCCACAGGTATGCGCCCGCTTCACCGTATGGAAGATTCACGTAAAACACATTGGCCTCCGCGATTCTTTCGAACGCATCCGCCAATTTTCGCGCGCCGTGCGTAGAGCAAAACCATTCGCCACGTTCTCCGCGTATCTTATCTGTTTCATCGAGACTAGCCACCTGTTCCCGCGACATCCACAGCCAAGTCGCGGGCCGCGAGCATTCCGCGCAGGTTTCTCCGGTTTGCGCCAACCGTTGCTCAATCGCAGATGCAGTTTCGGGCGCCACTCCGGCTGCTTCGAAATCCGGTGTGGCCACGAAAAAGTATTGCGTGAAGGTTTCCGGATTCGGTTCGAACGCCACAATGCGGCCATCGAATTCTTCCAACTCGCCAAGAATGGTATCGAGGAGGCATTCGCGGCAAAGCGAAATTTCCGGGCGGACCGGCTCCCGGCGCGGCGCTCGCTTACCTCGAAGGTAAAGCGTGTCGGGCAGAAGTGCTGCAATCCATTCGCACTCCTCGCGCGTGTGGATACACTCGGCGGCCGTTCCTTTGAGCTTCGCCCACCAATTGCGGCTGCTCGGGAGGATTTCAACTCGCGGGTAAGCCGTTTCGTAGGGAACTTGCGCCAATTTCTTCGCTACGCTCCATCACCTTGCACGCGTATGGTAACAGAACGAGAAACGGAATTTTGCCCGCCCTCGTTTGTCTGCTCTGCTGCATTCGGATATGATGAACGCCTCAGTTCGATTGAGTCAGCAATTTTCGCGGTCCCAAAAATCACCTGGAAAGCACGGAGGAAAGAGCATGGCAATTTCGGTGGGAACAGCGGCGCCGGATTTCACGCTGAAGGATCAGAGCCAGAAAGAAGTAAAGCTGTCTGACTTCAAGGGAAAGAAGAATGTCGTCCTCGTATTCTATCCCCTCGATTGGAGCCCAACCTGCACGAACGAGCACGCCTGCTTTGTGAATGATATGAAGAAATTCGAGCAACTCGACGCGCAGGTAATGGGCATCAGCGTCGACAGCGCCTGGTCGCACAAAGCTTACGCGGAAAAAATGGGGATCCAGTATCCGTTGCTCGCGGATTTTCAGCCGCGCGGAGCGGTGGGCGACAAATTCGGAGTCTATCTCGCCGATAAAGGCATCACGGGACGCGCCATCGCGATCGTCGATCGCTCGGGAAATATCGCATGGTTCAAGAATTACGATATTCCTGTGGTTCCGGATCTGAAGGAAGTTGCCGACGCGCTCGCGAAAGTGAAGTAAGTCGGGGCGTTCTCCGGATCCACATTATCGCGACGATGGCGATGCAAAAGTCCGGACATAGTCGACCAGTTCCCAGCGCTCCTGCTCGCTGAGGGATTCAAAGCTCGGCATTGGACGAGCGCCTTTTGTAATCTGCCAGTAAAGCTCGCCATCGGTGATGGCTGCCATAGCGCGAGCATTGCGAAAATCCGCAGGCGCCACGGACAACTCCTCGGCCTTCGGTCCCTTACCGTCGCCGTCTATCCCATGGCAATTCGCGCAGCGGTTCTCGTAAATGAGCCGTGCGGCTGCGATCGCTGCTGGCGTCGGCGGAACTGGATTTTGCAGTTTTCTCGCGCGAGCTCGCGCTCCAAAGCCGGTAAAGGAATACAACACGATTCCGCCCGCGATGGCGACAATTACAAAGGTAACGAGAACCGGTGCCAGGAATTTTTGCGGATTCTCTGGTCGCGGAGTTTTGTCCGGCATTCTTGGGGATCCTTAACGTTCGGCGAGTCGCGTAAGGAATTCTCGCACGCCAAGGTCACGATTTCCCGGTGAACATCGCAAAGAGGAGCCAAGCATTCATACCCAGGATAACGACCGTGGCAATCGCAGCCAGATAGTTGGTAACTGGTCGATTCGCATGGGTGCCCATCAAATCACGGCGTTGAGTCAAGATCAGCAGCGGAATCATGGCGAACGGAAGGCAGAAGCTGAGAACTGCCTGGCTCAGCACCAGCGTCTTCAGAGGATCAAGACCGAC
>DATNKB010000210.1:0-15287 GCA_035603595.1 Candidatus Dormiibacterota bacterium | reverse complement strand
CTTCGAGCTGAGGCGGTGCCCCTCCGACCTTTCAAGCGCAAGGAAGACAGGGAAAAGCAAGAGCAATGCCAAGAGGAAAAACACAAAACCCCCGTCGCGATGAAAGCTGCCCGTCAGGAAACGCGGATCAACGTAAAGGCTAAGCAACGTCAGCGTTACGATTCGAATTCCATTCTTGATTATGGACAATGGAAGCACCAATAGAATGAAGACTGCAATCTTCCACGGGGTTCGAAGGTACAAATGTGCCGCCAGCAAGCAGGTGATCAATAGTGCGAGGCTCGATCGGATGCCACTGCATTCAGCTGCAACCTCGATGCTGATGCCCGGTACAGAAATCACAAAACCTTGTTTCAGGGCGGGCACGCCAACCAGGTTGAAGAGCAGGTAAGAGATCTCAGTTGAACCACGCTGAAGCAGCTCTATTGTCCAGTTGAGGAACCGTTCAGGCAAAGGAATCATAAGCAAAAGGAACAAAAGCGGGAATGCCGCTTCACGAGCTGCGGAAACGCCATAAGCGGATACAAACCCACCTACCCAAATCAGTAGGACTGCCAACGCGGAAACAAAAAGTGATCCATCTCCTCCTTGCGATGAGGTTTGACCATGAGTTCCCGTCCAGTAGAGGACAGCTCCGACGAGAATCATCCCGATGCCAGGAATCATCGATGGGCGTACGGATGAGAATATCCGCTGCCGCTCCCTGAAGATCAGGAAAGCGCTCACGAACGGTATTAAAACTATATGAGATCCCGATGGGTTGTGAAGCGAGTAGGCGAACCATGCGCTGAGCGTTCTCCAAAATATGATTGTCGAGACAATGACTAACGCTCCGAAGGCTATATGCGCCTTTGTTGAACGGCCGCTGTCTCTCTCTGCGATTATGGTGGTGTTCACGGTTATTCGAAATGGCGCAAGCAGAGTCTAGGAAGATCGATACTCTGTACAGCATGAGATAGCGAGAGGCAGAACAAAATTAGCTCGACGACCACTAACCGATGGGATGGCACCGAACATCACTTTTCTGCCTGGTCTTAGTAAGGATCAGCGAGCCGCATTCTGTCGAGTGGAGACGTCAGCTAGCTCGTAAACCAGGCGGCCGCCCTCGAGGGTCGCATACGCCACCCGGGCTCTCTCTCTTCCTGGACCTTCGATCTCCCAATCGTTCTCGCGTCGCACCAACCTCATCTCGCTTCTCGCTCTCCACCACAGGTCTACTTCCCCTGGAAGGGCAGTCCATATTTGATCGTTTACTGTCATTTGTCGGAGAAGATCGAGCAACGATTCATAAACGCGACGCGCCCGACGTTCGATCAAATAATCCGGGTGGGAAATGATACTGATAAGTCCGTTTCGTCCTCTGATGAGACCGAGTTGTTGCTTCCACAGGTTAATCGAATAGTCCTTCAAAATGTAAAACAGCGAATAGTCTTGTGTAGTCGTGACAGGAAGCTCAACGATATTGCCTATAAAATACGGCATCACCGTGCAGCAGCCACCTCGCATCGGGTCCAAATGTGCCACGTTGGGAACTGACATGTCGTAGGAAAATTCGAAAGCATCGAACCAGTCTTGGTTCCGATACATGGACCCAGCGCGAAAACCCCGAGCGCCGAATCGGTGCGCGTAGCTATTGATTTGTGCGGCTCTGTGCAGAAACTCCGATCGATCCCGATACAATCCTCCGTCGTGATTCAAGTCATGGATATTGAACTCAAACCCTCGGCTTCGGATTTCCTGCACGAACTGGTCTGGAACCGGGTAGCGCTTCTCCGGAACAACCTCGAACGAGGCCTTGAATCCATAAGAATCGTCAAGGTCCATGAGTTGGGGAGCGAAATCGCGGCCTGCCAAAGTTTCTATGTCATGGGTCAAGATGAGGCAATTAGTAGCACCCTCTGGCCAAAACCAAATGAAAGGTAGTTTTTTCACCCCACTTATTTCCATCAATAACTGCAAGATTTCTTCATGTAGGTTGTCGACGGTGAAGTCTACAGGCCAGTGTGGGAACGCTATGTCCTGCCAGCCCCGGAAGTACAATCGCTGCAGTCTGCGACGCGTTGAAACCGGAAGAAGTCCCCTGATGGCATAGTAGAGACTATGCGTGGCGTCACTCTCTTCGAGAATTTTTATTCCGGATACCGGCCGCCGATACCGTTCGCGGCGGAGATTCTCCACTACCTCTGAAATGTCAAAAGGGAATTCAAGCGCTGAACCGTCATTGCGAACACCTTTGAAAGCATTGAATTGCCCGCATCCGGCTATAGATTGAGCCACGCCAGACTGCGACCTTCCGTAGCAAATATCATTTGCCCCGAATTTGAAGAAGCCAACGTCTCCAGACGCGGAAACAGCGTTTGTAGTCATAGGGAGAAGAGCGTCAGGCAAAAGGCGGTAGTAGTCGACGAGGACTTGATTCACGGCTTACTCTGTATTCTCTTTTCTGACGATAACGTTTAATAAAGATACCGCGGGTTCAAGAATCGCCCGACGACTCGCTTCTGGCCTGGTTCTTAATTGGCACCTGTAGACGATCAGCACACACGCAAACGTTCGTTGCATGCTTCTATCCGATATGTGGATAGATTAATCTACCAGCTATCACGCGTAAACCGTCTGGCATGGACGAAAACACATGTTTGGCCATTCTCAATTTCCACCCGTTGACTGTATTGGGCGAAGGCGTGTCCGGAAATCTCCAATAAACTAACCGTCGTGGTTGGGGAACCCAGTGATTCTTGAAGGTGAGGAGCCCAACATTCTCCTCCTCAGTCCGTCCCATGTCGAATTCTGTTGCTCCCATCGATTTTCCCGACACGATTGCTCGCCACAGAAGCCATGGCATGGCTCCGAATCTGTTGAACCGGGCAATTGAACATCCGTACTTGTAGTAGAGCACATCCTTGAATCGCAACGTCAGAATGGCGGAGATAGGGGTCTCGTCTTTATACGCCACACGAATCTCTAGCGCTTCATCAAGGCACTGGACGAGGTTTCGAAACCACGCGTAAGGTGCTGGCGGCAGATGGTGCCGGCCCCGCGTGATTACAAACAAGCCGTAGAATTCCTTCAGCAGGCGTTCAGATCGTCCGCATCTCTCACTCATGCCGGCGAGCTCTGCATGGCGAATCCGACGCTGAACAGAATCTTTGTCGAGCTGGCGTAACACTTCATCCAAATTCGGACGCAGATCCAGAACATGCAGACGGTACGTCGCCGCAAGTAGGGCGTCTTTTGGAACAATCGATTGGCTCCCGTTGACCTGACGAACTTCTAGATATCTCCAATTTTCCTGTTCCACGGTGCTTTGCAGGTATCGAATCAAGAAGTCGAGGTCTTCTTGTGAGTCGTAGAGGGGCTCACAGTGATCCGAAAATGGTAGAGAAACGAGCCGGCTCCCCGTAAGCCAACTATTGATGCGACAAAATACAAGCCCGTTCCTTAGAGGGCCCGTGGGCGGAGAGGTAGTGAAAACCGTAGGTTCGTATCCGTAAGTGCGACGAAGAGCCCTAAGCCAGTCTGGCGTGTGAAAGACAGACGACCGGGGATGTCGATCGACAAAATCAGCCCATCTCCGATCGTGTGTTGGATCGAGTCGATAGCAGCAAAAAGATCCGACACGTTCCACACCGATAGTTGAGGATGAAGTGTTCATGGTCGCTTCAACGTGGCGGATTCAATCGCTCGATGGCTTCAGATTCTTCCTAGCGGAAGCGATACTCGGGAAACATTTTTGACGGAATGTCCGTATTAAACCGAGATATTCGTCTCTGCATGAGGAGGTGCAACATCAGCCGAATCGTTGTCAGAGACCAATCCAAGGACTCTCGCATATGTGCGAATCGTAGATTGGCCGACCGCCGTCCATGAATTCCGCTTCATGGCGAAATCGCGTATTTCCGCTCGTCGAGCGCTCAAGTTTGAGAATAGCTCACTTGAGAAATATGTTTCGATGGCCCGCTCCAAGTCGACTGGATCTTCAGGCTTGAATACAAATCCCGTCTTGCCCTCGACAATCTCATCTCTCAGGGAACCCACATCCGCTGCAAGGACCGGCAACCCGAAACTGTATCCGAGAAAGAGCACGCCGCTCTGATAGATGTATCGATAGGGTAGCGCGAGTACATCAGCGGCCTTGAAAAAGACCTCAGTTTCCTCATCGGGGATGTATTCTTTCCGGAGAATAATTTTCCCTTTCTGCACGTCAGCCCGAATCATCTCTTGAACCTCGGTCCAGTATTGCTCAAAACCCTTTGGCCGGCCGGCTATGATCAACTTGTAATCGGAACGCTTGGCCGCGATTTGCTGGTAAGCCGAAACGAGGTACTCGAGGCCTTTGTAAGGTGCGATGTTCCCGAAAAACAGAATGGTTTTGTCTTCTTTGCGAAGTCCCAGCCGCTCCTTGGCTTCAATTGACGAGAGGTCTGTGTTGGGAACTGAGTTGTTGATCCCGAAAGGTATTACCGTGACTTGCGATTCGTTAACGCAATATTCTTTGCTGAGTTCCTGCCTCATTTCCTGGGTATGAACGAAGATGTGGTCTGCCTGCCGATATTGGAATCGCAGCGTTTGTCTGTTCAACGCGCTGTCTTTGGAGTCCCTCCTACTTGTATTTACATTGTGGACGGTAAGAATGATCTTCTTTCCAAAGAGTCTGTAGTAAAGCGTCAGAAGGGTTCGATCGAAGAATTGAAATTTGTTGTTCCAGAGAATATGGAATATCTTCGGCTTTGCAGCGATTACATATCGTAACAGCTTGGCGTAAAACAAAGAGATTCGAGTTATTTTACTTACTAGGCTAGCTTCCGGTTTTTGACTGCCACGCAGATTTAGAAAATTAAGTCCTGCCTTACCGTGAAAATCGGGGAAGTCGAGATCGTCGCTGCCGATCAGGTCTATTCCCACGCCTCGAGAGATCAGCTCCATCGTCAAACCGTATGCATAGGGCCGATCGCCACCGCCAGTAAGTAAGGCGACCTCGATTTTTGAATCTCCCTCCTGGGCTTGAGCATTCCGACTTGATCCATTAGGCAATAAGGGTCCTGGTCTAACCATGTCTAGAATCGAGAGTCACGCCACACACTCGCTGAAACACTGTTCCGGCTCGTTAGAGCTCTATGCCGCGAAGCGTACCTTTAATGGTAGACGCGGCTTGAGTTGACGCGAGGTCGGCTGGGGGGAGCATGTCTGTTCGGCTGAGCAGCGTCCAGGGGATTGGCATCTCATGATAAAAGTAGTTTCGCCGCGCTTCCACCGGTGCTCGAAGCCTTTTGTCGCCGCGAACACTGAGGCCGTGCATCCTTCCTTGAATCGGTCGTGAAGTTCGACCGCGAGAGCTCCTACCCGGTCTATCCAGCTGACGGGACTCTCGCACACTTCTTTCTCAGCCCCTTCGATATCAAGTTTGAGGAGATCGATAAATTCTACGTGATTGTCCTTCATCACGCGATCCAGCGTCAGTCCGCGAACTAGCCCGCGCTTAGCGGGGATCGGTGACGCGTCCGGCGTGCTAATACGAAATCCCCAGAAATCCCAAAGGCCATCTCCAGGGTCCAAGATATCGAGTTCGCAATCCCTGTTCCAGAGCGCCGCACGCTCAGCGATTATGTTCGGATATGGCGCCGTATTCTCCTTGAGCATCTCGAAGTTCGAAGGTTCGGGCTCAATTGCAACAATGGTTGCGTGTGGATACTTGTTCGCGTAGAACACCGCAGTCAAGCCGATGTTAGCGCCAGCATCGACAATTACTTTCGGGCTGGCTGAGAACTCCCAATCATATTGGACATCCAAGAGGATCTCGGAGAATGCCGCGACATCGGATGTCCTCAGCCTCAAGTGCAAGGGATACGAAAACCCTGGAACCCAGCATCTTACTTTGATTTGCCTGCGAAGAACTCGGGCCATCGTCAGCAGGAAGACCCCCCGAATGCCGAAGAGAGAGTAGTGAAAACGGAATTCCTGAATCACGTTGTTCACTTTTCGGCTGAGGGTTTTCGCGAGAACCATTGCAATATCCTAGTAGGGAAGTACTTGCCAACTGGGCCATTGTGCTGCAGTCATTCGGAGAATCGCACAGGGCGCTATCATTCCCATTCAGCGACGGAGGCTTGCACACTGTGACCGCCGGCTACAGCCTGATAGACCGCCCGCATTTTGGCTGCTACTCGCTCCCAGCTGAAACTGAGCGCTTTGCTGCGGGCCGCAGCCCGGCGAGACGATGCTATTTCCGGTTCATTGCAAATCTGACCAATCAGTTTGACGATTTCGAGCACCTCCGACTTTTCGAACAACCAGCCACAGGTGTTGTCGACATAATCCGGGATGCCGCCGACCATAGTCGAGATGACTGGAGTTCCACAAGCCAGAGCTTCCAATATTGAATTATTTGCCGTCGCGTCCTGCACCGGTAGCAATAGTGCGTCCGCTTCGCTATATAGCCGAACCAAATCCTCTTCGGGTATCCGGCTGTGAAAGTGAACGTTGGGGAGTTTGGCCGAGTTGGAGAGACCATGTTCGGAAGAAACGATGTCGAACCTCACTTCCAACTTCCGAGCCTCACACTGCGCAATGATCTCATCGATTGCCTTCCAGTCCCTCATGTGATTACCCGCTGTAATCAGGCGCACACACTCGCGGCGCGGCGGGCGCTCACCAGGGTAGAACCGATCCGTATCGATTCCGTGGGGAATGTAGATCACACGTTCGGTTCCCAGCCAGTTTCCGTAAGCCTGCAACTGATTTCTCGCAACAACCACCGCCAGGTCAATCCCCGACAGCAGATGTTTTTGGGCTTCTTCGAAGCGTACACGCACGCGATGCGGGGGGAGATGGAACGTTGCAATAAGAGGACACGGCAGTTCTCGCCTCCGATACAGCAGCAAGTCCAATTCCTCGTCCCCATAGAGTACGTGGACAAGGTCGGGAGGATTTTGCTGACTACTTCGGAGTACCTGCCGCTCTACGAGCCAATCCTCGTACCGATAGTCGAGGAGATATGGCTTTGAATGTGAGAATGTTCGCCACAGGCGGCCTTTGACGCGATGAATAAAATTCCTACGCAAACGGCGCTGGATGACCTCGGCCCCCACCACTGCGGCTAGTTGCTCGTAGCCTCCGGACGCCGAAACGTGCTGCCAGCGCTTAAGCACATGCAGGATCCGCAATTTATCGGTCATCGCAGGAACTGTCTTCAGAACGCTGGATGATGACGTGCCCGCTGCGGAGGGTGTGTAATCTAGGATCATCCTATAGCTCGGGCGACAGCCGTCATTACCTTTTCGCGAAACGCGAGAACAGACTTGCGAAGAAAGCGTCCAACAGGGCCAAGCGAGAGTAGGAATAGCTTCGCCCACGCTCCAGCCATTCGCCAATCCTTCCGCAACCCCCGCGCGTAGAATGTCTTGGAAGCCGCCAAGTCGCCACGCCAAAACAGCGCATCGCCCATTGCCTCATAGGTTCGAGCGCGAATCCAGTCCCTTTCCTCTTCGCGGTTCGTGCTTCGGCAAAGCGAATCCTCGAACTCGCCAAGGGTCATGGTCGACGTGGTTGATCGGTACTGCTTCGACGCAAGATGCGCTCCATATGCAACGGCAATGCCCTGTAGGCAGTACTTAGATACCTTCGGCAAGCCGAACTCGTCCGCTTTCTGCTTAATCATCCATGGAACGGCTATGTCGGCGGCTACACAGCGTTTTATGCCCCCGCCCCTCGTCAAAGTGGCGGTTATGCTGAGATCATGCAAGCGATAGCAAACCATCGGTTCGGAAAAATATCCTACGTCATAAGACATCGCGAAGAGGCACCACAGATACCAGTCCTGAGCCCAGCTGAAATCAAGTTCTTCACCAGCCCACACTGGAGCTGTAGGAAAGACGCCCATGCGCTCGTAACATTCACGACGCACGATGGCGGTTGGTGCCAGTATGAGGTTCCCTTTCAGAAGAGCTCTCACGAAATCATGACCCTTAACAATGCGGTCCTGCCCGTCGGACAACTGGATTTCTGTCTCCTGTCCGTTCTCGATTTTGGCAGCCGGACAGTAGGCGTAACCCACCTTAGGATGTTTTTCCATGAACTCAATGTATCGTTCCAATGTATATGGCCGGCGCAAGTAATCATCAGCGGAAATGATCCACACATATTTGCCGCGGCTTAAGCCAATGCCCTTATTGAAATTCTTAACAAGTCCCAGGTTCTGTTCATTGCGCACATGTTTCACTCGCGGGTTTTGGAACGATTGTGCCACCTCAGCTGTATTATCCGGGGAGCAGTCATCCATGATTAGCACTTCCCAGTCAGCGTAGGTCTGCAGGAATATCGAGCCAATGCATTCTGCAAGAAGGTGCCCCAGTTTGTAGCATGGCACGACGAAGCTAACAGTTGGGGTGGCAACCGTTGTTCGAATCTGGTTTGGGGGCGAGAGAGTTGATTGTGCTGATTCCATAAGTGCGACCTATCGATGTCAGCTAAGCCAACTACAATTTCGTATAGCTCGGAGAGACGGGGCGAAACGGGCTGAGCAACCGCCGGAGCGGCGCGGGAAGCCGATCTAAGGAAACGTACTTGGACAAAACTCGAACTGAATAGAGGCCACTCAGAAGGGTTGCCAATATGCCGATGCAAGCGGCCCAAAAGAAGGGCAAAATATAAAATCCGCAGAACACCGCCGTGATTAGAGAAAGAAAAATTACACCCAACCGCTTGTTTGCGGCTGACCAACGAAAGCCACTGAGTCGATGCACGATCGGGTATAACAGCACCCCATAAAACAAGTACGATCCGAAAAAGGCGATGCCTGCACCGTTCAACCCGAGAGTTCTGACGCAGACCCACGCGAGGCCCAGACTGGCCACCGTCCAACTCAGCTCGGTAGCAAAGAACAGCGCCTGCTTGCCTTTGGCGACGATAATGAAACCCATCGGCCATGTAATCACTTGCAGGGTCGTGCCGAGACATATCCAGCGCAGAACACTCACTGCCGCAAGGAACTTAGCACTGTAGAAGAGTCCGATGACCATGGGCGTAAACGTTAGAGTGCCTAGAACACCCGGGCCCGCTAGCAAAAACCCCACCTGGGTTTGCTCGTTCACCAGGCGGTTGCACAAGGGATTATCGTGGGCACTGGCCGTTAAACGAGGGTAAAAGTCCGCTGCCATGGCCTGAAGAATGAATCCTACGTACAAGCCCCCAAGCGTCCACGCGGACTGATAATAACCGGTTGCCTCGAAACCGACATTGCGGAGCAACATGATTCGGACGGCATACGCGACGCCGGTCGTCATGAAGCCTGTCGCCGCGAACGCCAGGCCCAACTTCAATAGTTCACCTGCTTCTCGGCCAACTTCGGAAGCAGTCAGAGGCGGAACTTGGATATGAACCTTGCGGCTATACCACCACGATACAACCAGGGACATGAGAGCGACACATACTAGGGATGGCACAACCCCCTTATCGCGCCAGATATAGACTAAGACGACGCTACAGACCATTCCAAAGAACGCTCCCAAGACCTGTATCTTGGCGAGGTCTGCGATGCGTCGCATTCCCTGGATCAACGCGTTTTGGCCCCAAGATACCAGTTGAAAAAACACCGCCACGGACAGCAGGCACACAGCCGCGGTTTGTTGCCTATTGCCAAAAGTCACTGTGGACACTTGTCGGGAAGCGACAACTAGAAAAAGGGCACCGAGCGCGCCGAGCACGATCGAGGTTCGGCGCAGCACGACCGTCGTCAGGGCAACTTGCTCAGAATTACCGGAACCGACGGCTGCGGCGATTTGGCGAACACCGCTACTATTCACACCCATGCCCGCAAGGCTCTGGGCAAGATTCGCAATCGATCCGTAAAGCCCAAATAATCCATAACCGGCCGGACCAAGCAGCAGCGCCATAGCCTTGGTTCGAACGATTCCGATGGCAATATTTATTACCGAAGAGCCGCCAACCAATGCCGAAGACTTCAGAATCTGACCGTAGGTCCCCTGCTCAGGAGTAAGTGCCTCTACTGTTTGGGGCAAGGCTTCCACTGCCGCGGTCGAATACTGATCCTGAACAGCGTTCGAAGACACGCCGAGATCATGCACAGCTTGCTCAGGCGAAGCTCCGCCCGCATCGGATCTCACTGAGTAGGTTTCTTCAGATGCGTTCAAATGACCTACCCTCGACCGCTCTTGTGGAACACATGATTCTCGGAATAAGGCGGTTCTGTTTCATGCCTTCCCCAACCTCTCCTCCACGAGTTCACAGATCGCGTGCGCGATCGTAATATGCATTTCTTGAATTCGGGCGGTTGACCCCGAGGGAACGCACAGACAGAGGTCGCAAGCTGCTCGCATCTTCCCCCCACTTTCTCCAGTCAGCCCAATCACGGCTACCTTGTGCTTGTGAGCCGTCTCCATCACCCGGAGAATATTCGGGCTATTGCCGCTGGTGGAGATCGCTAGCAGAATGTCGCCAGGCCTTGCATGAGCCGACAGTTCCCGTGCAAACACATGTTCATACCCATAATCGTTTCCGATCGCTGTCAGTGCCGAGCTGTTTCCGTGGAGCGCCATTGCCCGCAACGGTTGACGCTCGCGCTTAAAACGGCCTGTCAATTCAGCGGCGATGTGCTGCGCGTCGGCAGCAGATCCTCCGTTCCCGGCGACGAACAGCTGCCCGCTGTCAGCCAGGGACGCGCAGATCATATCGACGGCGCTTGATACTTCAGCCGTCAGCTTTATAAGACTGCCGGCAACATCCACGTGTTCGTTCCAGATCGCTGAAATCTTTTCCGTTTGTTCTTTCGTATTCGACAATTCGCGCATCCTTTTTAGTTCGCTTGCGCGGCACCCAATGGCCGGGTCCCGCGGTTAGCGGCTCGCCTATTTTCCCAAGCAAACATAACCTTGTCCCACCCTCTACTAATCCATGACTTTGTTTCCGGAAGGACCCTCTGTGCCCACCTCGCCGTTTTCGTACCAAACACCGGCTTCATCCAGGCGTATTTCCAGCGCAAGCTAGGTGGCTCCACGCGGCCTTGAAGGTCTTGTGCTATCGCTTGCAGCTCCGCAAACATATCAGGCCGATCCGGATAGAATTGGTCCGACCAAGTTTGCAGATAGGCTAGGCACGCCTTCCGCACTCGCTCGCTCTCCTCTAATGAGCGCAGATATCCGATATGCAGTTTCATTGAACGTAGCAGCGATCCTCTCTTCTTGTCGGAGGCGCCGATGTAGCTGATTCGCTTCGAGCTGCTCACCCGATAGAACACCCTTGCTTCCTCTATAAATCTTGTTCCCTCCGATACCATCAACACGCGGCAAAAATATTCTCCGTCTTGATCATATTGAAGGTTTTCATCCCAGGGCCCTGCCGCTTCCGCCAATTCCCGGCTCACGAGCCAGGTGGCGTTCTGCGTGTGAAGATTCTCTCCGAGCTTTCTCAGTAACCATTCCACAGGCGAGAGGTCTTGCCACAGCGACGTTCGAACAAATCGGGCGCGACGGGGCCGGTGATAAAAGTGAGCCCATGGCGATGAAAGAAGAATTCGCTTACTGTCGCCCGGTCGCAATGCCGCCAGCTGCCTCTCAATCTTGTCAGGCGATATGAGATCATCGGAGTCCAATTCTTGAATGTAGTCGCCTTGACAGAGCCGAAAGGCGTGGTTGACGGCCGCTGAGAGCCCTCGGTTCGCAGTAGACACAACCTTAAGTTGCTTTGAGCTAAACCGCCGCGCGATTTCCGCCGTTCGATCTGTCGATCCATCATCTACAACGATAATCTCCTTGCGCTGCCAAGTTTGATCGACGGCCGACTGCAACGATTCGGCAATCCAGTTTTCGGCGTTATACGCAGGGATCAGAATTGAGACAAGAGGCTGCATGGTGTTGACTAGTTGCTCCTTTTATCTGTCCGGTGAACCTGTAATGACGGGTTTTCGGAGGGGTTCTCCAACCGTACCGCTGCCCTTATATCTTTGGCATCCCAGAGCTATAGGTTGTATTGTGAGAGACTCGAAGTCTACTAATATGTAGCGGATTAGCCGCTGAACTAAACCTGTCCGCCGGTACAGTGGATTTTGTTGCCCGCTAAGCCCAAAATTTCTTCGGAACACCAAAAAGCGCTTTATCGCTAGGTCATGAGGGATGGTGCCAATGTCTAGAACTGCGAAATGTCAACTACTTCTGTTGAGCCTTCTGCTGAGCCCCCTGGTAGGTCGGCAGGCTCAAGCGAAAACCGTGAACTCTAATTCCTGCAGCACGGCCGATGTCCAGACTGCCATTAACTCCGCAACTGACGGAGACACTGTTGTGATCCAGAATGGTTCCTGCACGTGGTCCACTGGTATTTCGGTTTTGAAGCAAATCACGCTTCAAGGCGCTTCGGTTGGCGGCGTCACAATCACGGATGCGGATACCAATGCCGGCGACAGTTTGTTGTATTTCACCATTGGCAGCAGCTTTCATACAACGATTGCCAACATTAATTTCTTGCCTGGCACAGGAACGGGACACTATATCACCGTAACCGGCAAGGGGCTTGTGCCCTTGATGCACGACATGTCATTCAATCTTCCCAATTTTCAGCTCGCAAACGCCGTGACTTGGTACGCGACTGGCGGTGTGATCTGGAATACGACTTTTATTTCGACTCAAAATCTGTCGGGGGCCTGTGGCACGCAAGTAGGCAGCGACAGCGGTTCTCTCCAGATAAAGAGCAACTTGAACTGGGACACTCCTTCAACGATGGGCATTCTCGACACGACTGGAACCAACAACCTCTATATCGAAGACTCGGTATTCAGTAACGTTGGACAAATTCCCGACGTCGACGACAACGGGCGAATCGTAATTCGTCACTCACAAATTATCGGTTCAAGCGGTTTGACGCACGGCCCATCCAGCGCAACAGGGGGCCGACAAGTCGAACTTTACGACAATACTTTTTCTTATCCGAATCCCAACCGAAATCTAAATCGATATTTCTGGCTCCGCGCCGGGTCGATGGTCGTCACTAACAATGACATTCAATGGATCAACGGCGGATGCTATCCCCATAAAACCACGTTTACATTTGTTGTCGAAGGCGCTCGTTGGGGCACCGGCGGTCACGGATGCTGCACTGGATGGCAGTGCTGGCACCAGGTGGGCGCTGGATCATCTTCAGTGGCACAGAATCCGCCCTTCATGTCGTCCAGCCAGCCCGCTGATGCTTTCCAGATGCCTGACCCAGTCTATATCTGGAATAACCGGGGAACGGGCCAAGGATCCAGCCACTACGGCACTAACGAAGCGGAAACAGACAACTGTCACAATACCAATCCGTCCACAGGACAGGAGTATTCCACTAGCGACTTCTACAAGGCGGGCCGAGACTACTTCTACGACGACAGCAGCAATCCGAACAGTGGTGCGAAACCCGGTTGGGCTCCCTACCCTTATCCGCATCCATTGCGAGGAAATTCGTCGAATCCGGCGCCGGCTCCTCCTACTAATCCCCAAGCTGTGGTTCACTGATGCGCGGTTGCGCCAACCGCAGCAGTGGAGCGCTTCGTGAGATTGACGTTTTGACTATCGAGTAACTGACGATGGAACAGTTCGAGAGTCAACACCTTGTGGAGTTCGTTGGTGTAATTTCTATCACCCTTAAGGTGTCCTCTAACGATTGTCTCGACCATATTCCCGTCCAGATATGCTCTCGTTAGACTGCGGGAATCAAGCAGCATTTCTCGCAGATACGAAGCTAGCCTGTCCCGATACCAAATCCGAAAATGAAAGACTTTATGACGTCCCAGAAAAAGGCGCTCAAGGTGTAGTCCAGAGAGCTTGTGATCAATTTGCGCAATCCACTGGGGCATACCCATGTCATATGCGTATTCCGCTTTAAATTGGAAAGTTAACAGGGCTCGATATGCAGCGGCCGACAAGCCGCCATTCGTCCCGCTGACGCCGCGGTCTGTTGGGGTTTTGAGTAAAGCAGGATTCCCGTCATTTACCAGACGAAGCGAAATCTCGTTGTCTGCCAGCGCCGCAGCGGGAGCGCGAAATACGGTTTGCACAAAGTCGTTATCTAAGAAAGGCGATCTCAATGCGAGTTGCATTTCCTCCAACGCGAGAGAGCCGAAGTGATACCACGGTCCCTGTTTAAAAACGGCGAAAGATACGGGATGCCCTGAAGCAATTCTCGTGTATGTTCCCTCGGCTTTTCGAACGTAAGGCATTAGTTCACGGTCAAACAAGCGAGGCAGTGGCTCGGTTGGTTTGAATCCCCGGACGCCTCGTAGGATCTCTCCGCCATAATTTCCGGTCATTCGAACCGGCGCAATTTGGCGCGCTTTCTCATTGAGGTATAGGTCTGGGGTCCGCCCCACATCAACGCAACCTTCGGTAAGATAGACTGTGCGTTCGGCATAGCGGGAAAAGTCAGCCAGGAAATCTTCGCCCACCTCAATCACTTGATGTGGTTGCCCACAACTTTTCGCCACCCTTCTCGCCGTCGCTACATCCTTACACTCTCGAAACATCCCGCCGAACGTATAACACGGGAGACCGCCGGGCGGATTTGGTTGCCAGGCCATAATCATCCGGGTATCCAATCCACCAGTGAGAGACATTCCTATGGGTTCGGATCCGCCGAAATATCGGGGAAGGTTTCGCTGAAACGCATCTCGGAGGTTCCGATAGAAGGACTCCTGATCAAGTATCTCCTGCTCCTCCCACTCTCGCGGGTCGAAATAGCTGTCTTTGCAATCGATCAAACCATTTCGAAAGACCCATGCGGAAGCTGGCGGCAAAACGTAAATATTCGGCAGCAGAGTTCGGTTTTCGAGCACCGCTCCGCAGGATATGAACTCGCCCAGTCCCGCAGAATCAATCCGTCGAAGTTCCGGACGCACGGAAAGGATGGCTTTGAGTTCCGGGGCAAAATAAAAGGCGTCTCTCGAGTCGTGATAATAGATCCGGTGCATCCCGTAGCGGTCGTTAAAGAGAGTCGCAGTGCCACTACGACGGTCAACCAGCAAGCCGTGAAATCTTCCATTCAGTGCTGCTGGGAATGCCAAGCCTTCTTCAGCGAGATGGACAAGATAAGAAGGTCCGGCTATTTCCAGGTCGTGTCCCCGTTCTCTTAAGCGGCTCGCGGTCCCCGGTTCGGAAAACTCTTCACCCGAGAAAGCAAGAACCACGTCTCCCCGTTCATTCCTGATCGGCATCCCGTCCGAGAACGAGCCTTTTCGAGCAACCCAGCCAACATAAACACCTAACGACTCGTCGATCCAAGTTCCCGAGGTATAGAAATCCTCGTGACGC
>DATNKB010000209.1:0-3312 GCA_035603595.1 Candidatus Dormiibacterota bacterium | reverse complement strand
GAAAGCACTTTCGTAATTGCAGCCGTCAACGTCGTCTTGCCGTGGTCGATGTGCCCAATCGTCCCCACGTTTACGTGCGGCTTACTGCGCTCGAATTTCTCCTTCGCCATGTCTTTCTCTGCTCCTCTGCGTTCAGCGTGCTCTGCTCGATCTTGAACTCAAGAACTGGGTCAGGACTTCACCGTCTTGCCGGTCGCCCGCGCGATTACTTCTTCTGACACAGACCCCGGCGCCTGCTCGTAATGCGAAAAGTGCATCGTAAAACTGCCGCGTCCCTGCGTGCGACTACGAATTTCGGTGGCATAGCCGAACATCTCTGCCAACGGGACCTGCACGTTTATAATTTCGGTGCCGCCGCGAGATTCGCGTCCCTGCAACTGACCGCGCCGCGAGTTCAAGTCTGCGATCACGGGCCCCATGTAATCCTCAGGAACTACCACTTCAACACGCATGATGGGTTCGAGCAGCTTTGGGTTAGCTTTCTTGCAGGCATCCTTGAAAGCCATCGACCCCGCGATTTTAAACGCCATTTCCGAGCTGTCCACGTCGTGGTAGCTGCCGTCTTCGAGCACCACGGCGCAATCGACCATTTCATAGCCCGCGAGTACGCCCGTTTCCATCGCTTCGCGTACGCCGTTCTCGATAGGCTGGATGAATTCCTTGGGAATCGCTCCGCCAACGACTTTGTCAATGAAAAGCAGCCGATGTTCCTTGTCGAAATGCCACTTCCCGCCTTTGCCTGCTACCGATTTCGCGAGATCGTCGATTTCGTCTGTCGACATTTCATGCATATCTTCGTGATTTGAATTCGGAAGCGGATGGACGGAGAGAACCGCATGGCCATACTGGCCGCGGCCGCCGGTCTGCCGGATGTATTTCCCTTCGCCTTCGGCCTTTCTCAAAACCGTCTCGCGATACGCCACCTGTGGCCGGCCTACATTGGCCTGCACGCTGAATTCGCGCATCATGCGATCGACAATAATTTCCAGGTGCAACTCGCCCATTCCTGAAATCAGGGTCTGGCCGGTATCGTGGTCAGTGTGAACGCGGAAGGTCGGGTCTTCCTGTGCGAGCTTTCCGAGCGCAGCGCCCATTTTTTCCTGGTCAGCCTTGGTCTTTGGCTCGATCGCCACTGAGATCACGGGCGCCGGAAAATCGATGTTCTCGAGCACGATGGGTTTTTCTTCATCGCACAGTGTGTCGCCGGTCGTGACGTTTTTCAGTCCGACGCAAGCTGCGATATCGCCCGCTTCGATCGATTCGATCTCTTCGCGCTTGTTCGCGTGCATGCGGAGCAATCGTCCGATGCGCTCGCGCGTCTTGCGAGTCGAGTTGTAAACATTCTGGCCGGTTTTGAGCACGCCGGAATAGACGCGGATGTAAGTGACGTGGCCGACGAACGGGTCGGTCATGATCTTGAATGCCAGTGCAGCGAACGGCTGATCGTCAGAGGCGCGACGCAGGACGGCTTCGTCGCCATTTGGATCCTCACCCTCGACCGGAGGAACATCGACCGGCGACGGCAAATAATCCACCACTGCGTCGAGCAGCGGCTGAACACCCTTATTCTTGAAAGCTGAACCTGCGAGAACTGGAACCAGCTTCAAACCAATCGTCGAGCGGCGAATCGACGCGCGCAATTCGGCCGGTTCGAGTTTGTGCTCGGCTAGATATTTCGTCAGCACGGCATCGTCGTGCTCGGCAATGTACTCCACCACTTTGTCGCGATGCTCTTTGTAAAATTCCGGAGTGAGCGCGGAAGCCTTCACGGCAGTGCCGATTTCAGGTCGCGATTCGAGGAATTTCGCATCCCACAATTTCTCGAGGGGCAGCACTTCGTACTCGGCGCCCAGCGTTTCATCTTTCCAGATAATGGCGCGCTCTTCGATGAAATCAATTACGCCGATGAAATTGTCTTCTCTGCCGATGGGATACTGAAGGGGAACGGGGTGGGCCGAAAGTCTCTGCCGCATCGAGCGGATCGAATGGTCGAAATCGGCGCCGATGCGGTCCATCTTGTTGATGAACGCAATGCGCGGCACGCGATACTTATCGGCCTGCCGCCACACGGTCTCAGACTGCGGCTGCACTCCCGCGACGGCATCGAAAATCGCGACAGCACCATCGAGAACACGTAGCGATCGCTCGACTTCCACTGTGAAATCCACGTGGCCCGGCGTGTCGATGATATTGATGCGATATTTCTTGTCGAATCGCGTCCACGAAGCGGTCGTCGCCGCCGACGTGATCGTGATCCCGCGCTCGCGCTCCTGCTCCATCCAGTCCATCACGGTGGTGCCTTCGTGCACTTCGCCGATCTTGTAAGTCACACCCGTGTAGAACAGGATGCGCTCGGTTGACGTCGTCTTTCCGGCGTCAATGTGCGCCATGATCCCGATGTTACGAATCTGGTCGAGTTGTACTTGTCGTGCCATTTTCTCGAAATTTACCGATGCCTTATCAGCGCCTTACCAACGATAGTGCGCGAAAGCCTTGTTCGCCTCCGCCATGCGGTGCACGTCTTCTTTCTTCTTTACCGCGCCGCCGCGTCCATTCGCAGCGTCCATGATTTCTTCGGCCAGCCGATCCGTCATCGACTTACCGCCCCGCGTGCGTGAATAAAGCACCAGCCAGTGAATCGCGAGCGATTGCCGCCGAAACGGATTCACTTCCACCGGCACCTGATAGTTCGCGCCGCCTACGCGCCGCGACTTCACTTCCAGCACCGGCTTGCAGTTCTCAATCGCCTTCTTGAACAGCTTGAACGCGTCGTCGTTCGTCTTCTTCGCCACCTGGTCCATCGCGTTATAAAAAATCGTCTGCGCAGTCGACCGCTTGCCGTCGTACATCATGCTTGAAATGAACTTCTGCACCAGGTCGCTGCCATACACCGGATCGCCCGGGATTTTGCGGCGAAGAACCCATCCTTTACGTGGCATCTATCTGCTCTCCTACTTCTGTGCGGCTTTAGGCCGCTTGGCGCCGTATTTCGAGCGCCCTTGCTTGCGATTTTCCACACCCGCTGCGTCGAGAGTGCCGCGAATCACGTGGTATCGAACGCCCGGCAGATCTTTCACGCGGCCTCCGCGCACGAGCACGATCGAGTGCTCTTGCAAATTGTGGCCGATGCCGGGAATGTACGTCGTCACTTCCGCGCTGTTCGTCAGCCGCGCGCGCGCTACTTTGCGCAGCGCCGAGTTCGGCTTCTTGGGCGTCTGCGTATAAACGCGCACGCACACGCCGCGCTTTTCCGGACAGCCTTCCAGCGCCGGCGACTTCGTCTTCGTCCGGATCTGCTCCCGTCCGTAACGC
>DATNKB010000208.1:0-7016 GCA_035603595.1 Candidatus Dormiibacterota bacterium | reverse complement strand
TTCAATTTACCTTTCGCGGTGGAATTGCTTCGGTGCCATATAGCGCGAATTTCGCGGCGCGCCAGAGTTTGTGGAGGCCGGCGAGAGCGTCGCGTCCGTGTATAGCCAAGCATCTGCAGACAATGCCGTGGGCGAGCAAGGAGCTGATGCCCCACAGCGCGTCAGCTGCCGGAGAAAGTTCGCGCGCGACTTCTCGGAGTTGCTCTTCGAGAGCGAGCCATGCGTTAGGCTCCACGCCAACACGGCAAATGTAAAAAGTAGCCCAATAGCGATACTTTCCGAATCGAGCGGGCGAGCTGAGCGGATAAAGGCGGGGCTGTACGTGGACGCGTTCGATCGCAATTGGATTATCGAAGGCGCAGATGCTGGTTTTCATTTCGACGGCATCGTAGGCAAACAGCTCGTCGCGGGCTTCGCGACCAGGAGCAAGAACCTCCCACCAGAATAGGCCGGAACCTCCATCGAGTTGGATCTTCGTATCTTGAGCGAACCTGGAACTGGCAAACGGAATGATTGGGTCGGGCAAATATTCGAGGCATGCGTTTTGTCTGACGTGGACATGGATTCGCTGGATCGCTGGAGCCGCATCTGCACGCGAGCGGTAGATGCGAGTGGCGCCTGTGGTGGTGACTTGAGCTTGTGCGTTCTCGCTTATTTCCAACGACATCGCTAACTCATCGCCGCCGAGCAGGCCGCCCGAAACGTTGTGGAGGTGAACAAGAGCGCTGCTATCTTCAAGTCTAAAAGCACGGACGACTTTTAGCGGCGGTTCCTGTGAACTCGCGGCGAGCACAGTAGTTCGTCGTGCAGCGTCGTATTCGAAACTAAGATCGAGCGAGGCGTTTATGCGGGCGGCCGCGTAAGTGGCAGACGGCTTTCGTTTGGCGGTTTCGTCGAGTATGAGCATTGAGTTCAGCTGATGAAAAGGCGGGTTCCGAGGGCAGGGTGCTCCATGGCGCCCCAATCGAGCAATGGATTGAAGCAGCAAACATCGTCGAGATGTGCTGAGAGACTACGCTTTGCCGTTTCAATCATTGTCGGCTTGAGATTCCAGAGAATTCGAGCGGCCTCGGTTTGTCCGAGTGGGAGCAGACGTTGGCAGGCGGAAACGAGACTCGCAACTGATTGGTGCAGGTAAGCAACGAGTACGCTTTCTTCGATGAAATCCAGCACGCCGCCGACCAGGCCGAAAGCCGGACTGTGCTCGACGACCTGCGCATGGTGCTGGCTCGACCCTCGATTAGCATCTTCAATTGCACTTCTAATGACCGGGAAATCTTCTAGAGCGCTTACGGCCATGAGAAAGTTTCGACCCAGGGCTGTGCTGCCGCAACGGGACTCGCGCGCGGGCTTCATCGCGCTGAGGGTGGCGTTCAGGTTGCGCCATCGTTCGATTGAAAAGCATTTGCCACCATTGCTTGCGAGCAGAAACGCTTCGCGGCAAAAGACTGCTTCCGCGATTCCGGTTTCCTCAAGGTAGCCGCGTAGGAAGCTTTCAAGATTGGAGACTTTCAAAAGTCCGCGCGAAGCGAGAGTCTCGAACCCAAATGAATGGGCTAGGGCGCCAATCGGCAGAGCGCTATCGGCCAAGTGGAGCAGTTGAAGATAGCTAATCGCCGACGTAGCAGGCGGGAGAGCGACAATTCGATCCGTTTCCAAGGCATTAGTTCCTAGTGCCGATGATCATGAGCATGTGTGGGGATGGTCGTGATCATGCGAATGAGGAAGGCCCTGATAACTACCGTGGGCGTCGATGACCGGATGGCGCGATTCAACGGGCCGCTTCATTTCGTCTTCAATCCAGGCCACGATCGGGTCTAGCCCGACGGCATCGCGCAGATTCGTGAACACAAACGGCAGCTCGCCCCGCATTTTCCGCGAGTCGCGCTCCATCACTTCGAGCGATGCACCGACGAACGGTGCGAGGTCAATTTTATTTATTACCAGTAGGTTCGAGCGAGTGATTCCCGGACCGCCCTTGCGGGGAATCTTATCGCCCTCGGCGACGTCGATAACGTAGATCCAAATATCGACAAGCTCAGGGCTGAACGCGGCGGCAAGATTATCGCCTCCGCTTTCGACGAAGATCAGCTCGAGTCCCGGAAGCGTGCGCTCAAAATCGGCAATCGCCTGCAAGTTCATCGAGGCATCTTCGCGAATGGCTGCATGCGGGCAGGCACCAGTCTCAACTCCGCGGACGCGATCGGCGGGAAGCGTCCCCTGCCGCAGCAGGAATTCGGCGTCCTCCTTGGTGTAGATGTCGTTGGTCACGACGGCAAGATTGTATTTTGGCCAGAGGCGCTGGCTAAGACGATCGACGAGAGCCGTCTTTCCGGAGCCAACCGGACCGGCGATACCGATGCGGAAGGCACGCGCTGAGTTCTGATTCTTCATTTTGTGGCCTTGTGTTTCTTTGTGGTGTGAGCGGAGTGGCCGTTGTGGCCGTGATCGGAATCGCCACCGAATCCATGGCGAACCATTGAAACGAATGCCGCGGTGAGTTTCATAGATTTTCCGACGCGGTCGAAGAGCTTCTGGCCGTATTCCTCTTCGAGTTGGCGAATCTGAGCGCTGACGGCCGGTTGGGAGCAAAACAATTTTTGGCCAGCGCGCGAGAAGCTGCACTGCTTTGCGATTTCGAGAATGTGGTGAGGTAATCGAGATCCATTCTGTGTGTTCCGAATTATAGCAAACATGGAATCTCACATCTCGATACGAAATATACGGCGCCCGGCGGTTGTTGCTCGCCGCCGTTTTCAGGCGACCGATTCATCAACGGCTTCTGCTGAATCTAGACGGATTCGATGCACTAACTTCTCGGCTGTCATTCCGCCATCGTCAGCACGTTTTTCCCAACGCTTAAGCAGCGGCGACCAAGTCTGTGCGAGCGAACACGGAAGATGAATCGGCTCGAGGCGCAATAGGGCCAACGGACCTTTCGCTTCCAGCAACCGCATAGCGCGGGGGCTCCGGGTTAGGCGAACGTGCTCCTCCAGGGCTCGGCGAAGTCTTGCGTCTTCACTTCGATCCACGGGCCCGAGAGCATTTGTGCAATGCACGAATTCGCGGTTGTAGCTGTCGGACGCGAGCAGATCTTTTGAAACGTAGATCAAGCCGCCCGTCATTCCCGAGCCGAGGTTCATGCCTGCGGGACCGAGAATAATTACGACTCCAGCCGTCATGTATTCACAGGCGTGGTGGCCGACACCTTCGACGACTGCAAGCGCACCGCTATTACGAACGGCGAAGCGCTCGCCCGCGCGCCCAGCGATGTATAGTTCCCCGGAAGTGGCGCCGTAGAGGACGGTATTGCCTACCAATAGATCGGCGCGCCGGGACGCATCTGCTCCGGCCGAAATTGCAATCGTGCCCCCGCTCAAACCTTTTCCGACGTAATCGTTTGCCTCGCCGTGGAGCTGGAAGCTGAGTCCTGGGATAAGAAAGGCACCGAAACTTTGTCCGGCAGTACCGGAGAATTCAATTTCATGTTGCTGGTCGCCCAAGCCTGCGAAGGAGGTGCGACGCAGGATATGCCCACTGAGATAGGCTCCGACGCTGCGATCCGAATTCTCGATCGGGAACACCGCGGGGCTTATTGCTCCAGAATCGAGGTGAGCGATCAGCATGTTATCGAGGGTCCACTCACAGGAAGCGGGCGCAGGAGAACCTTCCTGCGATTCGGGTGACACCCCGAAAAAGCCGCCGAGTGCTCGTGCCGCTCTCGGATTCTTTGGTTGAAGTCGTTCGGCGTGGCCAATGATGCCGGCAAGGGACTGCTCGCCAAGTTGAGCGAGCCGCTCCCTCACTTCTTCCGCAACTCCGCGGAAATATGACATCACCATCTCCGGCTTGCCCTCGAACCGAGCGCGCAATTCCTCATTCTGGGTGGCGATTCCGACGGGGCAGGTGTTGAGATGGCATTGCCGCGCCATCACACATCCGATTGCAATCAGCGCCGCGGTGCCGAATCCAAATTCGTCGGCGCCGAGAAGTGCAGCCACGATTAGATCGCGGCCTGATTTGAATCCGCCATCAACGCGCAGCCGCACGCGGCGGCGATATCCCGACCGAAGCAATGTATTGTGAGCTTCGCGCAGACCGATTTCCCACGGGAGTCCGGTATTTTTGATCGAGGTGAGTGGGGAAGCGCCGGTACCACCGTCAAAACCGGATATCGTGATCACGTTCGCACCTGCTTTGGCAACGCCTGCGGCGATGATTCCGACTCCGGAGCCGGACACAAGCTTGACGCCAATTCTAGCGAGCGGATTTACGGCACGCAGATCGTGAATCAATTGCGCGAGGTCCTCGATGCTGTAGATGTCGTGATGCGGCGGCGGTGATATCAAGGACATGCCCGGCACAGCGTGACGGAGGCGCGCAATCAGCGGCGTAACCTTGGCGGCGGGGAGCTGGCCGCCTTCGCCCGGTTTCGAGCCCTGAGCCATTTTGATTTCGAGCTCGTTGGCCCTCACCAGATATTCGGTGGTTACGCCGAACCTGGCGGATGCGACCTGCTTTACCCGATTGGCCGCTTCGGGCTCGGAGCGGTAGACATCGGCGTCCTCGCCGCCCTCACCTGTGTTGCTGCGGGCGCCCAGCCGATTCATAGCGATAGCCAGCGTTCGATGTGCTTCGGGACCGAGAGCGCCGAGCGACATCGCCTGGGTGGTAAAGCGATCAAGAATCGCGCTCTCCGACTCGACTTCTTCGAGCGCGATTGAATTACCGTGAGTGAAATCAAAGAGATCGCGGACTGCGACAGGATCGCGTGTCTCAGCCAACTCAGCATAAGGTCGGTAGTTCTCCGGTGTGGGTGATTTCACGTATTGGTGCATTCGGCGGACGAGGTCAGGAGAACTGGAGTGACGCTCGCCGGTTTGGCGAAAGCGATAAAGCCCTTCGTCGTGCAGCTGCGCAGTGAGGTTGGTCGTCCTAGAGGCAAAAGCACTCGTATGGCGCTCCAAGGAATCCTGCAGCAGCTCTTCCAAGGATTTTCCGCCCAGCGCGCCACCGGCATCTTCGAAGAATTCGTCGCGTACATCCCGGTTCAACCCTACGATTTCGAAGAGCTGGCTGTTCCGATAGCTTCCGATCGTGCAAATGCCCATTCGCGCAAGCACTTTTCGGAGGCCGATATCGACGGCTTCGCGGTATCGAGTTGCGCCTTCTGCTTCTGCGCTTTCAGAAAGCTCCAATGCGAGATAAGGACAAACAGCGCCGGCCCCCGCCGCGATGAGCATCGCGACGTGATGAGTCTCAATCACCTGGCCGGTTTCGATCACGAGCGGAACATCGCAAGCGCCCAAGCTGACCATTGCTTTCCAGGCAGTAGATAATGCGAGCAAGGCGGGCACCGCTGCATGTTCAGAGTTGATGCCGCGGTCGCTTAGCAAAATCATGCCCGGGACTCGGCCCTCAGAATCGCTCGCTTCATCGCGTACCCGTTGGAGCGCTTCGATTGCAGCTCTCACGCTTCCGGCCGCTTCAAAAGTGAAACTGATTGAGCGAACCGGACCGTGTACGCGCGAACGAAGCGCCGCGATCTGGCCCGGATCGAGCAGTGGCGATGGAATCACCAACCCTTTGCCGAGATGAACGTCGAGCGACATTACATGTCCCTCGCGCAGAGGATCGATTGGCGGATTTGTCACCTGGGCGAAACGCTGCTTGCAGTAATCCCAAATCGGGCGCCGCATCGCCGAAAGAAATGCAGGCGGCGCGTCGTCGCCCATGCTCCATATAGCTTCTTTCGCTTGAGTGCCAAGTGATTCGAAGAGCAGGCGATATTGATCGTCACTCCAGCCGAGAGCGGCCGCGACGCGTTTCGATTCAGCAACGGAATTCTTGGCAGAATTCTCTTGGGTTGCGCAATTCGTTTGCAGGCGAACTGACTTTCGAATTCGATGGTTCTCGCGAGCAGGCAGAAATTGCGCGAAATCGTCGCGGAGATAGCATCGGGAGGCGGCCGGATCGACCATAAACAGTTCGCCAGGCCCGAGACGCTGTCGTTCGATCACTTCTTTGTGTTGTAAGTCGGAGAGGCCCGCTTCCGATCCAGCGATGACGAGCCCGTCCGAGGTGATGCAATAGCGCATCGGACGCAGGCCGTTTCGATCGAGCTTGGCCCCCACTGTGTGCCCGTCAGTGAATACGAGAGCCGCGGGGCCGTCCCACGGTTCCTGTTCGAATGATTCTTCACGCAGAAAATTGTTCACTGGTGAGTCGGAATGCTTCCCTGATTCTGACGCCGGAGGCACCATTCTCAACATCGCTGCGGCAACGTGGTACCCCCGGTGGCAAAGAATCTCAAGGGCGTTATCGAAACTGGCGGAATCACTCACGCGATACTCAAGTGCGCGGAACCATTCTCCCGTTTCCAGTTCGCGTCGTACCGCCCGCTCGCGAGCCCGCAGCCATCGGCGGTTCGCGCTGATGGTGTTGATTTCGCCGTTGTGCGCGGCATAGCGAAAAGGTTGCGCCATCGTCCAGCTGGGTTGCGTGTTCGTCGAGTAGCGCTGATGAAAAATGGCAAAGGGCGCGCGGAAATCGGAACTCGTGAGATCCAGATAGAAATCGCGGAATTGCGTGGGAGTCAAAAGACCCTTGTAAACCACGGTGCGCGATGAGAGAGAGCAGAAATATGTGCCGGCGGTTCCCTCCGCTTCCACGCGCTTGCGCAAGAAAAACAATTGACGTTCGATATCCACAGTCGGGTCAAGGGATTCAAAGAAACACTGACGGATCGAGGGCATCGTCGCAGCGGCAAGCGAACCGAGGATCGTGCACTTGACAGGCACGTCGCGCCACCCCAGACAGCGCAAACCTGTTTGCTGCGCAAGCGACTCGATCGCGCCGCGCGATTCTGTCTCGCGGCCGGGCGGCAGAAAGACCATTCCCAGTCCGAAAGTTTCCGGCAAGCTGATGCCTGACTGCAACGATTGCGCGCGAAAGAATACTCTCGGAATCGGGAGCAGCAAACCGGCGCCGTCTCCGCTCAAGCCGTCCGAATCAAC
>DATNKB010000207.1:0-9134 GCA_035603595.1 Candidatus Dormiibacterota bacterium | reverse complement strand
GGCACGGTGGTGACGGGCCGAGTCGAGCGCGGCAAAGTGAAAGTGGGCGAAGAAATCGAGATTGTGGGCTTCCGTCCGACGATGAAGAAGACGGTGACGGGCGTGGAGATGTTCAGGAAGCTCCTGGATGAAGGAATTGCGGGAGACAACGTTGGATTGCTGCTGCGCGGGACGGAAAAAGAGGAAGTGGAGCGCGGGCAGGTGTTGTGCAAGCCCGGTTCGATCACGCCACACACGAAGTTCAAGGCGGAAGCGTACGTATTGACGAAGGAAGAAGGCGGGCGGCACACACCGTTCTTCACGGGCTACCGGCCGCAGTTTTATTTCCGCACGACGGACGTGACGGGAGACGTGAAGCTGCCGCAGGGCGTGGAGATGGTGATGCCGGGTGACAACATATCGGTCGAAATATCGCTGATCACGCCGGTAGCGCTGGAGAAGGGATTGCGATTCGCGATTCGCGAAGGCGGCCACACGGTGGGCGCCGGCGCGGTTGCCGAGATCATCGAGTAAACGACCATGCGAGAGATCATCACACTACAATGCGGCGATTGTAAGAACCGCAACTACACGACCACGAAGAACCGGAAGAAGCATCAGGACCGGCTTGAGACTTCGAAATTTTGCAACACGTGCCGGAAACACACCGCGCACAAAGAGGTCAAGTAGAGCGGTACTTTTACGCCTCGCCCTGGCGGCGGGCGCAGGATGAATCTAGCCTGCGGCTCAAAATTCAGGGGAGTAGGTTCAACGGTAGACCATCGGTCTCCAAAACCGAGAGTGGGGGTTCGAATCCCTCCTCCCCTGCCAGCTCTTTTGCAGGAAGCACTGGCGGGCGGGTGAAACAAGTTTGACGGGGCAAAGGCGGCTAGGTTGATGGCACAGGCAGCGAGAACGAATCGGGAAGAAGCAAACGAGAAAGTCAGCGGGTTCGCGCTGCTTGAGCCTGTCGGCAAGCTGGCTACGTATCCGAAACGATTGCGAAGCTTCCTGCACGATGTGCGCGTTGAAATGAAGCAGGTGAACTGGCCCTCGCGCGCAGACGTAATTTCGACAACGGTGGTCGTCGCGGTAACGGTGGCTTTTTTCGGAGTCTACTTTTTTCTGGTCGATAGCGGATTCAGCTATCTGATTCAACGGGTGCTCAAATACTTCAAGTAACGGGAACAGGCATGTCAAAGCAGTGGTACATCGTCCACACCTATTCGGGGTTTGAGAAGAAGGTGAAGGAGAGCCTGGAAGGCCGCGTAGCCGCGTTCGGGCTCGGTGAAAAAATCGGCCAAATTATCATTCCGACCGAGTCGGTAGTCGAAGTTCGCGGCGGCAAGAAAGTGATTTCGCCCCGCATGTGCTACCCGGGCTACGTGCTGGTCGAGATGGATATGGACGACTATACCTGGCACGTCGTGCGCTCGACGCCACGTGTCACTGGTTTTGTCGGCTCAGGCCAGACGCCTTCGCCGCTCACGGAAGAAGAAGTTCAGAACATTTTGAATCGCGCGACGACCACGGCAGAAAAGCCCAAGCCGAAGCTATCCTTCGATCGCGGCGAGAAAGTGCGCATCGGAGAAGGGCCGTTCGCGAATTTCACCGGTGTCGTGGAAGAAGTGAATTCCGACCGCAGCACGCTGAAAGTTTCAGTCACCATCTTCGGCCGCTCAACACCGGTCGAGCTCGATTTTGCGCAAGTCGAAAAAGTGGCATAACGCGCGTTCGGCGGAACGCGCGCGGAAATAAGCAGGGGGCACTCAATCATGGCGAAGAAAGTTCAAGCAATGGTAAAGCTGCAGTTGCCGGCAACGAAAGCGACGCCGGCGCCGCCCGTGGGCACCGCGCTTGGCCCGCACGGCGTGAACATCATGGATTTCTGCAAGCAGTTCAATTCCAAGACTTCGAAAGAGCCTGATGGAATGATCATTCCGGTTCTGGTGACGATCTACAGCGACCGCACCTTTACCTTCATCCTGAAGACGCCGCCCGCTTCCGAGCTTTTGAAGCGCGCCGCGGGAATTGTGAAGGGATCGCCCGAGCCGAACCGCAACAAGGTGGCGAAAGTAACGCAGAAACAGATCGCCGAAATTGCAAAGACGAAATTGCCCGACCTGAATACAACGAGTCTCGAGTCCGCGATTCGCACGATCATGGGCACGGCGCGCAACATGGGAATCGAAGTCGAAGCTTAATTGCAGCCAGAAGTAGCGAGTTTAGAAAGCAGGGAGACAAAAGCGATGGGTCGCAGTTCGAAAGACGGTGGCAAGAATATTGATCGCGCCCGCAAGCTTGTCGAGGCACGCCCGTACCGGCTAGAAGAGGCCGCTGAGCTTCTTCGCAAGGCGCACTTCGTGAAGTTCGACGAAACAGTCGAACTGGTGCTTAACCTGGGCGTCGATCCCAAGCAGTCCGACCAGATGGTGCGCGGCACGGTGGTGCTGCCGCACGGCCTGGGCAAATCGAAGCGCGTGCTCGTCATCGCCAGCGGCGACAAGCAGCGCGAGGCGCAGGATGCGGGAGCGGATTTCGTCGGCGGCGAAGATATGGTCCAGAAGATTCAGGAAGGCTGGACGGATTTCGAAGCCGTGATCGCAACTCCCGACATGATGAAGTCGGCAGGCCGCCTCGGCAAAGTGCTGGGCCCGCGTGGCTTGATGCCGAACCCGAAAACCGGAACGGTCACATTCGAAGTCGCGAAAGCGGTTCAGGAAGTGAAGGCCGGTAAAGTGGAATTCCGCCTCGACAAGACGGGAATCATTCACTCGCCCGTCGGCAAGATAAGTTTCACGGCGAAGAACCTTGCCGGAAACGCCCAGGCGCTGCTTGCAGCCATCATCAAGGCCAAACCCGCGGCAGCCAAAGGCAAGTACATCAAGAAAATGACGCTCACCTCCACGATGGGGCCGGGCGTACCGATTGATCACGCAGAAGCAGACGCAGCCGTAGCGGTGGCTGCGTAACAGCGCAAGCACCAACGAGCGCAACGAACGAAGGAGTTCGGCATGAAGAAGAAGGCCGAAAAGCACAGCAAGTCCGAAGAGCTTCGCAGCCAGCTGGCAACGGTTTCAACAGTGATTCTCTCTACGTTTCAGGGCATTACCGTGGAGCAGGACACCAAGCTGCGCCGGTCCGTTGAAGCGGCGGGCGGGCATTACGAAGTGGTGAAGAACACGGTGGCCGAGCGCGCCGCCGCTGGAACTCCGGCGGAAGGTCTGCTCAAGAACTTGAAGGGCACCAATTCAATCGCGTTCACAAAGACCGATCCGGTAGCCCTTGCAAAGATTCTCACGAAGGTCGCGAAGGACGTTCCGGCATTTCAGTTCCGCGCGGGATTCGTCGAAGGCCGCGTCATCTCGATTCAGGAGATCACTCAGCTCGCGCTGCTGCCGAGCAAGGAAGAGCTGATCAGCAAGATCATGTTCATGCTGAATTCACCGGCGCAGCGAGTGGCAACGGCGCTGGCAGCTCTGCCGCGCAATCTAGCGGTAGTGACAAGCGAAGCGGTGAAGGCGGGGAAATTCAGCGGGGGCACTGCGGCAGCACCAGCGGCGCCAGAACCGGCAGCTGAACCAGCGCCGGCAAGCGCTTCAACTCCTGAACCGGCTCCCGCAACCGAACCGGCGCAGTAGGCAATCGCTCCGCGACGAGTTCAGGAAAAAAGTTCAGTAAAAAGATTCTGGGCAATGCTTAGAGGCACGGGTTTTGAGTAACGGTTTTTAATTTCGAGGAGGATGCAAACGGCGATGGCAAGCAAAGTGGAGTCGATTCTGGAAGAACTCAAGGGACTGACGCTTCTCGAAGCGTCCGACCTTGTGAAGAAGATGGAAGAAGCGTTCGGCGTCTCTGCGGCAGCGGCAGCTCCTGTGATGGTGGCGGGTGGCGGCGCGGCAGCGGGTGGCGGCGCTCCGGCGGAAGAGAAGACGGAGTTTGCCGTCGTTCTCACCGAAGTCGGCGCGAACAAGATCAACGTGATTAAGGCAGTCCGCGAAGTCACCAGCCTGGGCTTGAAAGAAGCCAAGGACCTGGTGGATGGCGCCCCCAAGACAGTTAAAGAGGGCATCAACAAGGACGAGGCTGCCACGATCAAGAAGAAATTCGAAGACGCCGGAGCCAAGGTCGAGATTAAGTAGTGCTGGCAGCCTGTGAGCGGCCCGGTGCCGTGGCTGCAAGGGAATTCGCGTACGCGCGCGCTCCTTTCGAATTTAAAACCTAAAAAAATGTCCTTCCCGGACTGGCGGGGCGGGTGTCTATCCGCTTCGCTGCTTCCGGCTTTGCCCTGATAAGGATGGTTCCATGAGCAATCGTAATGGTGTTCGCGTCACCCGGGAACGGGAGCGTCTGGACTTCGCCAAGATCAAGACGGCTGTCCAGATCCCGAACCTGATTGACGTACAGAAGAAGTCATATCAGCGCTTCCTGCAGATGGATTTGCTGCCGAGCGAGCGCGAGGATACCGGTCTGCAGTCCGTGTTCACGTCGGTATTTCCGATTCAGGATTTTCGCGGACTTTCGCAGCTCGATTTCGTCGACTACGCGATCGGCAACTGGGAGTGCAAGTGCGGCCATCTGCGCGGCCTGCACCACTTGCGCGCCACCTGCCGGAATTGCGGCGCATCCGTGGTTACAAACCCTTATAAGACCGGTGACGTGTTGTGCGCGAAGTGCGGCACGTTCAACAAGAACACGCCCACGTTCTGCAACAAGTGCGGCGATCCGGTAACGCTGCAGCTTAAGTACGACGTGAATGAGTGCCAGGAGCGCGGCATGACGTACTCCGCGCCTCTCAAGGTCACGATCCGCCTCACGATTTACGACAAGGATCCCGATACCGGCGCGAAGTCCATTCGCGATATCAAGGAACAGGAAGTCTTTTTCGGCGATATCCCGCTGATGACGGAGAACGGCACGTTCATCATCAACGGCACCGAACGCGTAATCGTCAGCCAGTTGCACCGTTCGCCGGGCGTGTTTTTCGAGACTGCCAACAACCGCAGCTATTTCCTCGGGAAGATCATTCCCTATCGCGGCTCTTGGGTGGAATTCGAGTACGACACGAAGAACATTCTCTATGTCCGCATCGACCGCAAGCGCAAGTTCCTCGGCTCGATTTTCCTTCGCGCGTTGGGGATGAAGTCGAATGAAGACATCCTGCGCACGTTCTATCAAGTGGAACGCATCACCTTGCGTGAGGGCGATCTCTTCTGGAACGTTTCCGAAAGCTTGATCGACCGCAAGCTCTCGAAAGAAATCAAGCATCCGCGCTCGGAAGATGTCCTGGTAGGGGCGCACAAGCGCATCACCGAGCCTCTGTACAAAGAACTCGTCAAGGCTCGTGTGAACCAGGTGGAAGTGGGCGTTGCGGACCTCGAAGGCGCAGTCACTGTCGGCGAGCTTGTAAATCGCCAGACCGGTGAAGTGCTTCTCGAAGCCAACAAGCCGCTTACGCCCGAGATGTGGGCTTCGATCGCTGAAGCGGGAATCACCGAAGTTGACGTTTGCTTCCCGGAGCGCGACGACGTAGGCGTGATCGTGAGCCGCACGCTTGAAAAGGACACGATCCGCACTCCGAAAGAAGCGCTGATCGAAATCTACCGCAAGCTGCGTCCCGGCGATCCTCCCACGCTTGAAACCGCCACTGCGCTCTTCAATGGCATGTTCTTCGATGCGCGCAAATACGATTTTAGCAAAGTGGGCCGCCTGAAATTCAACATCAAGCTCGGCCTCGAGACACCGCTCGACAAGCGCACGCTCGATCCGTCCGACTTCGTCGCGGCGATCAAGTACCTGCTCAAGCTGCGCAAGAATATCGGCGCGGTGGACGACATCGACCATCTCGGCAATCGCCGCGTCCGCGCAGTAGGCGAGTTGCTCGAAAACCAGTTCCGCATCGGCCTGGTCCGCATGGAGCGTGCGATCAAGGAAAAGATGTCCGTGTACCAGGAAATGTCCACGGCCATGCCGCACGATCTCGTGAACGCAAAGCCCGTGATGGCCGCGATTCGCGAGTTCTTCGGCAGTTCTCAGCTCTCGCAGTTCATGGACCAGACGAACCCGTTGAGCGAAATCACTCACAAGCGCCGTCTGTCGGCTCTTGGGCCCGGTGGTTTGTCGCGTGAACGCGCAGGTTTCGAAGTGCGCGACGTTCACCCGACTCACTACGGCCGCATCTGCCCGATTGAAACGCCAGAAGGTCCGAACATCGGCCTCATCAGCTCACTTTCATCCTACGCGCGGATCAACGAATTCGGCTTCATCGAGTCGCCCTATCGTCGTGTGAAGGGCGGCCGTGTGATCGACTTCGTGCAGATCATCAACGCGGGCGACAGCGAGTTCAAGGCCGGCGAAGTAGTTGAAAAGGAAAAGGTGGAAGACGCGAACGAGGAGTTGAAGCGGCGGCGCGTAGTCGTTGAGCCGCACTGCTTCTATCTCTCGGCGTGGGAAGAGGACCGCTACGTGATTGCGCAGGCCAACGCCTCGCTCGACGAGCGGCTCAAGATCACCACCGAACTCGTCAACTGCCGCCAGGCCGGCAACTTCGTTCTGAAGAATCGCGAAGAAGTCGACTACATCGACGTTTCGCCGAAGCAGCTCGTCTCCGTCGCTGCCAGCTTGATTCCATTCCTTGAGAACGACGACGCGAACCGCGCGTTGATGGGATCGAACATGCAGCGCCAGGCCGTGCCGCTGATTAAGGGCGAAGCTCCGCTCGTCGGCACCGGCATGGAACGCGTAACGGCGCGCGATTCTGGCGCGGTCATCGTTTGCCGTCGTGACGGCATTGTCGATCAGGTTGACTCGGAGCGCGTGATCGTGCGCGTCGAGTCCGACCAGTCCGGCGTGCTCAGCCGCGAGGTGGGCTCGGACATCTACCTGCTCACGAAGTTCAAGCGCTCGAACCAGAATACGTGCATCAGCCAGAAGCCTCTCGTTCGCGCGGGTGATCGCGTGAAACAAGGGCAGGTGCTGGCCGACGGACCGTGCACCGATCGCGGCGAACTCGCTCTTGGCCGTAACGTGCTCGTCGCCTTCGTGCCATGGCGCGGTTACAACTTTGAAGACGCCATCCTCGTCAGCGAAAAGCTCGTCGAAGAGGACTACTACACTTCGATTCACATCGAGGAGTACGAAATCGAAGCCCGCGACACGAAGCTCGGTCCCGAAGAAATCACGCGGGATATTCCCAACATCAACGAGAGCTTCCTGCGCAACCTCGACGAAAGCGGCGTAATCCGTATCGGTGCCACCGTAAAACCCGGCGACATCCTCGTCGGCAAGGTAACGCCGAAGGGCGAAACCACGCTCACGCCGGAAGAAAAACTTCTGCGCGCGATTTTCGGTGAGAAGGCCGGAGACGTTCGCGACGCTTCGCTCTATTGCCCGCCGGGCATCGAGGGAACTATCGTCGACGTGAAGATCTTCTGCCGCAAAGGCGCGGAGAAGGATGAGCGTCACAAGGCCATCGAAGCCACGCAGGTAGCCAAGCTCGAAAAGAACCTCGCCGATGAGATCCGCATTCTCACCGACGAGCGCCTGAAGCGCTTGACCGACTTGCTTGGCGGCCAAAAGCTCGTCGCCGACTTGCACGATGAGCGCACCAACAAGCGCTTGCTCACAAAGGGCGCCGAGCTCACGCGTGAAATTCTCGAAAAGATCACCACGCGCAACCTGAAGCGCCTGCGTCTCAACGACAAAGACCCGCTGCTAATCGAGAAGATTGACGAAATTGAGGAAATGACTTCGCGGCAGATCGACGTGCTTCGCAAGATCACCGACGAGCGCATCTCGAAACTCAAAAAGGGCGACGAATTGCCGCCCGGCGTCATCAAGCTCGTGAAAGCGTACATCGCGATGAAGCGCAAGCTTTCCGTCGGCGACAAGATGGCAGGCCGCCACGGAAACAAGGGCGTCATCGCGCGCATCGTTCCCAAGGAAGATATGCCGTACATGCCCGACGGCACGCCGGTCGAAATCGTTCTTAATCCTCTCGGCGTTCCTTCGCGTATGAACGTGGGCCAGATTCTCGAAACGCACCTCGGTTGGGCGTCAAAGGAATTGGGCGTGCGAATCGGAAAGATGCTCGACGATACGAGTGCCCGCGCCGAATCCGTGCGCAAATGGTTCAAGGACGCATTCGGCCCCACATCGGTTTGGAAGACGATCGCCGATCTCGACGATGAGGCCCTGCTCGATCTCGCACATAGCTTCCGCGAAGGCGTTCCATTCGCGACGCCCGTATTCGACGGCGCTCGCGAGCACGACATCCGTCACTTGTTCGAATTCACCGAACTGCCGGAGAGCGGCAAGATCACTCTCTTCGACGGCATGACGGGCGACGAGTTCGCGCAGAACGTCACAGTCGGCTACATCTACATGCTCAAGCTGTCTCACCTGGTGGACGACAAGATTCACGCGCGCTCCATCGGTCCCTACTCGCTCATCACGCAGCAGCCTCTCGGAGGTAAGGCCCAGTTCGGCGGACAGCGCTTCGGAGAAATGGAAGTCTGGGCGCTTGAAGCCTACGGTGCGGCTCACATTCTGCAGGAACTGCTCACGGCGAAATCGGACGACGTTTACGGCCGCGCGAAAATCTACGAGGCCATCGTAAAGGGCGAGCCTGGAATCGAACCGGGCGTGCCTGAATCCTTCAACGTTCTTGTGCGCGAGCTGCAGTCGCTCTGCCTCGACGTTGAATTGATGAAGCGGCAGAAGCCCCAGCTCGAGAAGGCCGAAGCGGCGGATTAATTTTGCGCTCCCGCAAATCATCGCGGGAGCGCCCACTAGTTTCTTGAATTTTTCCCTGGTTTCATCAGGGAGGAGGGTCAGCCATTGTATCGATCTAGTCCTTACGACCGCGCCAGCCAGATTGCAGATTTCGATTCCATTCGCATCAGCCTGGCGAGTCCAGAAAAAATCCGGTCCTGGTCGCACGGTGAAGTCACCAAGCCGGAGACCATCAACTACCGCACCTTCAAGCCCGAGCGCGACGGCCTGTTCTGCGCCAAGATTTTCGGCCCCGTCACGGACTGGGAATGTTTGTGCGGAAAATACAAGCGGATGAAGCATCGCGGAGTGATCTGCGATAAGTGCGGCGTCGAAGTCACGCTCAGCAAAGTCCGCCGCGAGCGCCTCGGCCATATCGAGCT